>NZ_JBVVQF010000019.1:0-142106 GCF_055811815.1 Mesorhizobium sp. WSM4836 | reverse complement strand
CCCCCCCCCCCCCCCCCCCCCCCCCCCCCCCCCCCCCCCCCCCCCCCCCCCCCCCCCCCCCCCCCCCCCCCCCCCGGGCCGCTGGCGAGACCGCCGGCACGAAATCAAGCGAGGACCGCCATGGCCGAACGCCTCATCGAACTGCGTGACATCAGCAAGTCCTACGGCCAGGTCTATGCGCTTGGTGGGGTCAATCTCAGCGTCGACCGCGGCGAGGTGGTCGGCCTGATCGGCGACAACGGCGCCGGCAAGTCGACGCTGATCAAGATCCTTTCGGGCGTGGTCAAGCCGACCAGCGGCGAAATCCTGATTCGGGGCAAACCGGTGACCGGGTGGAGCGCCGCGCGCTCGCGCGACGCCGGCATCGAAACGGTGTTCCAGGACCGGGCGCTCGCCGTGCAGCAGACAATCGTGCGCAACATCTTCATGGGCCGCGAGCTCACCGGCTGGCTTGGCTGGCTGAAGGTCAACAGGGAGATCGCGGAGGCGAGCCGGCTGATGCGCGAGATCGGCTTCACCTCGAAGGTGTTCACGCCGCAGTCGATCGTCGGCCAGCTGTCGGGCGGCGAACGCCAGGGCGTGGCAATCGCCCGCGCCATCTACAAGAAGGCCGACCTGATCGTCCTCGACGAGCCGACGACGGCGCTGTCACTGACCGAAACGGCGAAGGTTTTTCATTTCGTGCGCCAGGTGCGGGCGAGCGGTCGGTCGATCCTGTTCATCGGCCACAACATCCACCACGTTTTCGATATCGCCGACCGCTTCGTCGTGCTCGATCGCGGCAAGGTAGCGCTCAGCGCCGACCGGAGCGAGGTCAAGTCGGCCGAAGACCTCATCAATTTCATGGAAGACGTGGCACACCCCGGCGGACTGGCGGGATTGCACGACGCCGGGGAGCAGGCAACGCGATGAGCAAGACAATGGAGCCGGATCTGCAAACCCCGCTCGGCAGCAGCGAAGCCGCCCGGAAGGCATGGAAGCACCCGTCCGATCACTGGATGCGCGGCTTTGTCCTCGACAACCGCGCCGCACTCGGCACGCTTGCGGTGTTCATCGTGATGATGGCGGTGTTCATGATCGCCAATCCGACGGTCTTCACCAGCTGGTATCTCTATAGTTCCGTGCTGACCACGCTGCCCGTGGCGCTGTTCGTGGTGGTGCCGCTGGTTTTCGTCGTCACCTGCGGCGAGATCGACCTGTCGTTTCCGGCGACGATGGGTTTTGCCTCATGGGTCTTCGCGCTGGTCGTGCAGGCCGGCTACGACCCGTTCGTCGGCATGGCCGCCGCAATGGTCACCGGCATGCTGCTCGGCTTCCTGGTCGGCTCTCTGGTCGTCTATGGCGGGCTGTCGTCGCTGATCGCCACGCTCGGCATGAATTTCCTGCTGCGCGGCCTGATCCAGATCATCAACGAAGGCAGGTCGACGGCGCTGACCGGACTTGCCGACAGCTGGGCCTACAAGATCTTCTCCAGCCAGCTTTACGGCATTCCGGTGCAGATATTCTGGGCCATCGCTTTCGTCGTGCTGTCGGCGCTGCTCTACAACCGCCATCGTTTCGGCGCCCAGGTCAAGGTGGTCGGCGACAATCCCGATAGCGCCCAGCAGATGGGCATCGACGTCAAGCGCGTCAGGGTGAAGGTGTTCGTCTTCGTCGGCATCGGTGCGGCAATCGCCGGCACTTTCTCGGTGATGATCAACTTCACCTGGTGGCCGACGGCCGGCGACGGTTACCTCTTGCCGGTGCTGGCATCGGTGTTCGTCGGCGGCACCCCGACCTGGGGCGGCATCGGCACCGTCGTCGGCGGCGCCATCGGCGCGGTCACCGTCTCCTTCATCCAGACCGGTGTGGTGGCGGCGGGACTGAGTGGCTTCTACGTCCAGTTCTTCAACGGCCTGATCATCATCCTGTCGCTGCTCGGCCACAAATGGAACCAGGCGCGGTATCGGTGACGGGGCTGCCGCTTCGAGCTGCTTAAACGCAGGTGACAGGGCAACCGCTTCGGGTTTTGTAGTCCCGTTTTCCGGACGTTAGCGCCGCCCCTCATCGCCCCGCCGGGCACTTCTCCCCGTATGGTGACGGGGAGAAGGCGGCCGAGCAATCATGTCCACTCAAACCCCCGTCACGAACCCGTCCAGCACGCGTTTCTGGCCGGCTTTGTCGAAGTCGATGGTCAGCTTGTTGCCTTCGATGGCCGAGATGTTGCCGTTGCCGAATTTCTGGTGGAAGACGCGGTCGCCGACGCTGAAGGGGGACGGCGTGTCGGCGACGGATTTGGCGACCAGCTCGCCGTCGATGGTGCGGCCCTTGATCGAGGTGCGGCCGGCACCGTAGCCGGAGTCGGTTTCGCCATAGCCGATGCGCTCGACCTGGTGGCCGGAGCGCGTGCCCCAATTGCGGTCGGTCGCCTCGGTGCGGTTGGCCTGAGCGCGCTGCCAGCCCGGTGTCGCATAGGTGCTGGAGAAAGCGCCGGATTTTTCAGCACCGTTGTTGCCGCCGATGTTGTCGAAGCGCGATGCTCCATAGGGGTTCTGCCTGCCTGCACCTTGGCCACCACGACCGGAGGCGAACGAGCCGCCGCCATAGGCATTGCCATAGCCGCCATAGGAGTTGCCGCTTTCGGAAACTTCGACATGGGCTTCCGGCAGTTCGTCGAGAAAGCGCGACGGGATAGTCGATTGCCAGAGGCCGTGGATGCGGCGGTTGGAGACGAACCAGATGTGCAGGTTCTTCTTGGCGCGGGTCAGGCCGACATAGGCGAGGCGGCGCTCCTCCTCCAGCCCTGAGCGGCCGCCCTCGTCGAGGGAACGCTGGTGCGGGAACAAGCCTTCTTCCCAGCCGGGCAGGAACACGGTTTCGAATTCCAGGCCCTTGGCCGAATGCAGCGTCATGATGTTGACGGCGTCGAGCTCGGCGTTCTGCTCGGCGTCCATCACCAGCGCGACATGTTCGAGGAAGGAGCGCAGCGATTCGTACTCCTCCATGGAGCGGATCAGTTCCTTTAAGTTCTCGAGCCGACCGGGCGCTTCGATCGAGCGGTCGTTCTTCCACATGTCGGTGTAGCCGCTCTCCTCCAAAATGGTCTCGGCGAGTTCGGTGTGCGGCGTGGTTTCCAGCGCCTTTTGCCAGCGCTCGAAATTGGCCGATACCTCGCGCAGTGCGGCGCGCGGCTTCGGCTTCAGCTCGTCGCTCTCGGCAAGTTTTGCCGCGGCCTCCAGCATCGGGATGCGCAGGGCGCGTGCGGTGTCGTGGATCTGGCGGATGGTGGCCTCGCCCAAGCCGCGCTTCGGCACGTTGACGATGCGCTCGAAGGCGAGGTCGTCGGCGCCTTGCGCGACGACCCGGAAGAAGGCGAGCGCGTCGCGGATTTCGAGCCGCTCGTAGAATCGCGGGCCGCCGATGACACGGTAGTTGAGGCCGAGCGTGACGAAGCGGTCTTCGAATTCGCGCATCTGGAAGGACGCGCGGACGAGGATCGCCATATCGTTCAAATTGTGCTTCTGGCGCTGGTAGGCCTCGATGGTCTCGCCGACGGCGCGGGCCTCCTCCTCGGAATCCCAGGGGGCATGGACATGCACCTTCTCGTCGTCCTCGGCGATCTTTTCGGTGAACAGCGTCTTGCCGAAGCGGCCCTCATTGTGGGCGATGAGATGCGAGGCGGTGCCGAGGATGTGCGCGGTCGAGCGGTAGTTGCGCTCCAGCCGGATGATGGTGGCGCCGGGAAAGTCCTTGTCGAAGCGCAGGATGTTGTCGACCTCGGCGCCGCGCCAGCCATAGATGGATTGATCGTCGTCGCCAACGCAGCAGATATTAACGGTGGCGCGGCGCGGATTTCCCTCCCCCTTGAGGGGAGGGTGGCCGGGCAAAGCCCGGCCGGGTGGGGTCCGTGCGGCAGTGCTCGACGCATCGGCGGTGCCTTCTGCGGCAACCCCCTCCGCCCGCTTCGCGGGCACCTCCCCCTCAAGGGCGGAGGATTGAGGCCGCTGTGCCAGCAGGCGCAGCCACATGTACTGCGCGGTGTTGGTGTCCTGGTATTCGTCGACGAGGATGTAGCGGAAGCGCTTGTGGTATTCCTTCAGCACGTCCGGGTTGGCGCGGAAGATGCGGATCGGGTGGCACAGGAGATCGCCGAAGTCGCAGGCGTTCAGCGTCTTCAGCCGCTCCTGATAGGCCTTGTAGAGCTCGCGGCCCTTGCCGTTGGCGAAGGCACGGGCATCGCCCTCCGGGATGTCGGTGGGGCCAAGCCCCTTGTTCTTCCAGTTATCGATCATCTGGGCGAACTGCTTGGCCGGCCAGCGCTTGTCGTCCAGCCCTTCGGCCTGGATGAGCTGCTTGATCAGGCGCACGACATCGTCGGTGTCGAGGATCGTGAAGTCGGATTTGAGCCCGGCCAGCTCGGCGTGCCGGCGCAGCAGCTTCACGCCAATCGAATGGAAGGTGCCGAGCCACGGCATGCCCTCGACATTGCCTTCGCCGATCAACAGGCCGATGCGCTGTTTCATCTCGCGCGCCGCCTTGTTGGTGAAGGTGACGGCGAGAATCTGCGAGGGGAAGGCTTTGCCGGTGGCAAGGATGTGGGCGATGCGGGTGGTGAGCACCCGCGTCTTCCCGGTGCCGGCGCCGGCCAGCACCAGCACCGGGCCCTCGGTGGTTTCCACCGCCAGCCGCTGCTCGGGGTTGAGGCCGTTGAGATAATCGGGCGCGTTGTTTTGCCCGCTGCGGGCAGCCATGGCGCGCGCGGCAATGCCCGACGGGGCCACGGGCCGCGCGTTCGGTTCGTCAAAAAAGGGCATGTCTTCCGAAAACCCGGGCATCTCTCCCCGAATGTAGTGATTCGGCAGCGAAAGGCCAGAAGTGTCTCCGTTTTGTTCTCTGTTCAGTCGGTAGACTCACAATCTGAATGGGTCCGCTAACCAAAACGCCGGGCCTGAGATGGGTCGGTACCGCAAAACGCCGAGCTTGCTTGACAGGGGAGGCGGGCCGGAGAAAGTTGCGTGGGGGCAGGAACGCAATGCGGGGTTGCCCATGGACGCGTCGCGGAGCGCACCAGTCGAAGGAGCACCGTCTTGGCTGTGGTCATCACCTCCCTGATCCTTTTCCTCATCGGCCTGGCGCTTGGCGGCGGCGGCATCTGGCTCGTGACGCTGGGCGGCAGCTGGTATTACGTCATCGCCGGTCTAGCTTTCCTTGTCGCGGCCTGGCTGCTCTACAGGCGCAGATCCACGGCGCTGTGGCTCTACGCGGCGATCGTGCTCGGCACGCTCGCCTGGGCGGTCTGGGAGATCGGCTTCGACTGGTGGGAGCTCGGCCCGCGCGGCGGCATCATCGTGCTTGTCGCGCTGTGGCTGTTGACGCCATGGGCGCGGCGCGGGCTTGCCGGTCCCGACGGACGCGCGCCGCTGATCCTGGCCGTGCTGGCATCGCTTGCCGTCGCCGGTTATTCGATGACCGTCGATCCAAAGGATATTGCGGGTGAACTCAACACGGACAAGGTGACGCCGACGGCCGATCTCGGCGGCAACGTGCCCGCCGGCGAATGGCACTATTACGGCCGCACGCAATATGGCCAGCGCTATTCGCCACTCGACCAGATCACCGCCGAAAACGTTGCCAATCTGCAGCCGGCCTGGACCTATCGCACTGGCGACGTGAAAGGGCCCGACGACATCGCCGAGACGACCTATCAGGTGACGCCGCTAAAGATCGCCGACACGCTCTATATCTGCACGCCGCATAATTTTGTCATCGCCATAGACGCCGCCACCGGCAAGGAGAAATGGCGCTTCGATCCGCAGGTCAAGCTCGACAAGGACCGCCAGCACCAGACCTGCCGCGGCGTGTCCTATTATGCCGACGCCAAGATCGCCGCCGGCCAGCCCTGTGCCACACGCATCTACCTGCCGACATCCGACGCCCGGCTGATCGCGCTCGACGCCGCGAATGGCCAAGTCTGCCCGACATTTGCCGAAGGCGGCACGCTGAACCTGCTCGCCAACATGCCATACCCGAAGCCGGGCTATTATTATTCGACCTCGGCGCCGCTCATCGTCGCCAACAAGATCATCGTCGGCGGCGCGGTCAACGACAATTATTCGACGCAGGAGCCGTCCGGCGTCATCCGTGTCTACGATGCCGACGCAGGCGCGCTGTTGTGGAATTGGGATTCCGGCAATCCGGACCAGACGACGCCGCTGCCGCCGGGCCAGACCTACACCAACAACTCGCCCAACATGTGGTCGACGGCGAGCGCCGACGAGAAGCTCGGGCTGCTTTATGTGCCGCTCGGCAACAAGACGCCGGACCAGCTCGGCGCCGGCCGCAGCGCCAACGACGAGAAATTCTCCTCGTCGATCACCGCGCTCGATCTCAACAGCGGACAATTGCGCTGGGTGCGGCAGACCGTGCACCACGACCTCTGGGACATGGATGTGCCGGCGCAGCCGACGCTGGTCGACATCACTACGGAAAGTGGCGTCGTGCCGGCGCTGGTCGGGCCGACCAAGCAGGGCGACCTCTATGTGCTCGACCGGCGCAGCGGCGAGCCGATCGTTCCGGTCAAGGAAGTGCCGGCGCCGGGCGGCGCGATCGAGGGCGACCATACCTCGCCGACGCAGCCGGTCTCGGATCTCAGCTTCAGTCCGAAACCGCTGACCGGCGCGGATATGTGGGGCATCACCATGTTCGACCAGCTGGCCTGCCGGATCGAGCTTCGGAAGTTGCGCTATGAGGGCCGCTATACGCCGCCGTCGCTGCAGGGCTCGCTGATCTACCCCGGCAATTTCGGCACCTTCAACTGGGGCGGCGTGGCAGTCGATCCGGTCCGGCAGGTGATGTTCGGCATGCCGACATACCTGGCGTTCATCTCCAGACTGGTGCCGCGCGCCGACGTGCCGCCGCCCGGCGACACCAAGGGCAGCGAACTAGGCCTGAACCGTAATGACGGTGCGCCTTACGCAGTGATATTGAAGCCGTTCCTGTCGCCGCTCGGCATTCCCTGCCAGGCGCCGCCCTGGGGCTATGTGGCGGGCGCCGATCTTCGGACCGGCAAGATCGTCTACCAGCATCGCAATGGCACCGTCTACGACATGACGCCATTGCCGCTGCCGTTCAAGGTCGGCGTGCCGGGCATTGGCGGGCCGATGATCACTGCCGGCGGCGTTGCTTTTCTCGGTGCGGCGGTCGACGACTATGTGCGCGCTTATGACCTGACGACCGGCAAACAGCTGTGGCAGGCGCGACTGCCTGCCGGCGGGCAGTCGACACCGATGACCTACACGGTAGCTGACGGGCGCCAGTTCGTCGTCATCGTTGCCGGCGGCCACGGCTCGGTCGGCACCAAGCCGGGCGACTATGTGATGGCCTATACGCTGCCGAAATAGAGAAGTCCTTCAGAGCCCGAGATGCCCTTTCAGATCGGGTACCGATGCAAGTACCTCATTGGTCAGCTGCGGGCCGGCTGCTGCCTCGGCCTGCTGGACCAGCGCGGCATCGGCCTTCGTGCAGGGACTTATGGCAGCCTCACTCAGCCGTGACTGGACCAGGCAAGCTTCGGCTCTATGTTGCCGCGGGGGGCCGAGGAGCAAGCCATGACAACACCTGCCGGAACCTCTGCCGCCGAGCCTGTCATCACCCAGGCGATGATCGATGCCTATGACGAATACACGCATCTGACGCTCGACCGGCGGCGCTTCATGGAGCAATTGACCAGGCTTGCCGGATCGGGTGCGGCCGCGGCCGCGATCGCGCCGCTACTGGCGGCGAATTCGGCCCAAGCAGCAATTGTCGCGGAAGACGATCCGCGTGTGAGAGGCGAGGACATCAGCTATCCACGCAGCGCCGGCGAGATGAAGGGCTATCTGGTCAGGCCGACGGATCAGACCGGCAAACTCGGCACGGTCATCGTCGTGCACGAGAACCGAGGACTCAACCCGCACATTCGCGACGTGGCGCGGCGCGTTGCGCTGGAAGGGTTCGTGGCGCTTGCGCCGGACTTCATGACACCGCTCGGCGGCACGCCGGCCGATGAAAACAGGGCGCGTGACCTGTTTTCCCAGCTCGATCCAGCACAGGTCGCCGCCAATGCCGTGGCAACGGTTGCCTACCTCAAAGGCTACAAGGACGGCAGCGGCAAGGTCGGGGCGGTCGGCTTCTGCTGGGGCGGCGGCACGGTGAACATGCTGGCCGTCAACGCGCCGGACCTCGCCGCCGCCGTCGCCTATTACGGCATGCAGCCGAAGGCCGAGGACGTGCCGAAGATCAAGGCCGCGCTTATGCTGCATTATGCAGGCCTCGACACCCGCACCAATGCCGGCATCGATGCCTTCAAGAAGGCACTCGACGCGGCTCATGTCGAATACTCGGTCTACGTCTATGAAGGCGCCAACCATGCCTTCAACAACGAAACGTCGGCTGCCCGCTATGACAAGAAGGCGGCCGATCTCGCCTGGGGCCGGACGATCGCCTTCCTCAAAGAGAAGCTGGCCTGATCAGGCCGGCGCCGGCGCCGGTTTGTGAAGGCCGACGCCAGCCACCACCAGCGCGATGCCGATACAGTCGGTGAGGCTCGGCACCTGCCGCAGCACAATGACGCCGATCAACGTCGCGGTGACCGGCAGCAAGGACAGCATCAGCGCGAAGCTGGAGCGCGGCAGCCGCGACATGGCAAGCTGGTCACAAATATAGGGGATGACCGACGAGCAGATGCCGACACCGATCGCCGCAAGCAACAGCGGCGGCGCCGAGAAGGCCGGCAGCGCATCGGCAAAACCGATCGGCAGAACGATGAGGAAGGCGACCGCCATGGCGGCACCCAGCCCGGCGATGCCGTCGCCGGCGCCGGCGCGCGCGACGCGGTGGCCGAGCACGATATAGCCAACGAACAGCGCGCCGTTGAGGAAGGCCCAGAACAGGCCGATCGGGTCGCTCGACCATTTGACGTCGATGAGCAGCAAGGTGCCGGCGACGGCGATTGCAAGGGCGGCGAGATTGCGCGGACTTCTGAGGCCGACAAGCGCGACGCCGATGGTGCCGACGAATTCGATCGCCGCCACCAGCGAGATCGGCAGCCGGTCGAGCGCCAGGTAAAACGAGCAATTCATCACCCCAAGGCAGGCGCCGAAAGCCACAAGCAACAACCGCGTCGAGCGATCGGCGCGGGCGAAGACCGCCCATGGCCGGGTCAATGGGGCAAAGACGAGTGCAGCGGTGGCGATGCGCAGCCAAGCCATGCCGAGCACGCCGACATGCGGGAACAGCAGCACTGCGAAAGCCGGTCCGAGATAGTGGAACACGGCGCTGACGCCGAACCAGAGATGCGGCGGGACCGAGTTTGCCAAGGTAAAGGCGGGGCCGGCGAGTGCCGGACTTGCTGCTGGGGCTTGCGTCCGATCTTCCATGGTATCAGTATCGCAGGCGATTTTGGCCATTGATATGGATGATGGCCAATCATTGCGGCCATTTCCTTTCCGAAAGCAAGGAGTATTCCGCTGAAACGCCTTCGAAATGAAAATAGCGATCTGGATCCGGCGGACCTGAAAATCCTGCGCCTGCTGGAAAAGGATGCGCGCACCAGCACCGCCGAACTGGCGCGATCGGTCGGCCTGTCGGCGCCGAGCGTCGCCGAGCGCATCAAGCGGCTGCAGGAAAGCGGTGTGATCGAAGCCTATACGGTGCGCATCAATCCGGCCGCGCTCGGCATGAAGCTGTCGGCATGGTTGCGCATCAGGCCGGTGCCGGGGCAACTCGCCGTCGTGGCCGAAATCATCCGCGACCTGCCGGAAATCGCCCTGTGCGACCGGGTCACCGGCGAAGACTGTTTCATCGCGCTGGCGCATGTCGGCTCGGTGGCCGAACTCGAGCGGGTGATCGACCGGATCATTCCCCATGCGATGACCAATACGGCGATCATCCAGTCGTCGCCGGTGCTGCCGCGATCGCCGCTGGGGGCGGTGAAGCGGCAGCCTTGATGTTAGGATCGTTCGTCAGCATGTCATAAGAAATGCAAACCGGACGGCCGGTCTGTTTCTTGCCGCACCGCTCACGGGTGGCCGCGTTTCATCCGCGCCTGCTTCAGGATGGCGCGCCAGCGGATCATAGCGAAGGGGATCGGCTCGTTGTTGTTGGCGATGTGGAAGATCTCGTTGTTAAGGTTCTTCAGCGAGCGCCAGAAATCATAGTCGGTTATGCGTGGATCAGCCGCCAGCCTGTCCGCCTCGACCTTGATGTCGGTTTTCATGCACGTTCCCCGAACCGCTGTTGCTCCGCCGCCCGTATCGCAATGCGATGCGGATGGTTTTCCAACGCCGCGCTGAGTCGTTCAACATCTCAATTCGGCTTGTTCACGTTAAAACCTCGGTAAGGTTAACGGCGGTCGGACTGCGGTTCAAGCCGGCTTACGACGAATACCGATCGAGCGGCCGGCGCGCTCAGGCATCGGCAGGGCGCCATGGGCGGCGCGCATCGCTTCCACCTTGGCCAGGACGTCGGCGGGGAAGGGCGCGACCTTCGGGCCAGCCATGTCGACGTGCAGCGACAGCGTTTCGGATGTCGCCGCAAGCCAGCCGTCGAGATGGCGGATTTCCTGATAGGCCCTCAGCCGCTTGTCGTCATGGTCGAGGAGTTGGAACGAGACCGTGACCTTGTGGTCGAGATGCAACTCCTGGACGTAGCAGACATGGACTTCCGCGGTGTAGATGGTCAGCCGCCGTTCTTTCACATAATCCGGCCCCATCCCCATCATCTCGAAGGCTTCGTCGGAACAGCGGTCGAACAGCACATTGTAAAAGGCCATGTTGAGATGGCCGTTGTAGTCGATCCAGGCCTCCTCGATGTCCATGGCGCGAGAGACGAAAGGGGCGGGGATGGGCATCGGAAACTTCCTTCTCGTCATGCCGGGGTGAGCGTGGACTGGACAGAGCGTGGTTGGTGAGACTACGCATCCCTAGATGCAGAACAAGGGTGGACGCTGGTCCATTCGCGGAGGAATCGATGGCTCTAAGCGACCTCAATCCGGTCGAGCGCAACGAAGAAGGCATTGCCGCCGTACTCGGCATCCTCAAGCAGCGGCTCGGCGAGCGATTCCAGACCGGCCAGGCGATCCGCGCCCAGCACGCGCACACCACGACCTATATCCCGACCCAGGCGCCGGACGGTGTCGCCTTTGCCGAGACGACGGAGGAGGTGCAGGAGATCGTGCGCGCATGCGCAGCACACCGCGTGCCGGTGATTGCCTTCGGCGTAGGCTCTTCGCTGGAAGGCCACACCAATGCGCCGGGCGGCGGCGTCTCGCTCGATACATCACGCATGAACCGCATCATTGCGGTCAATCCGCAGGACCTCGATTGCACCGTCGAGCCCGGCGTGACACGCGAGGATCTCAACCGGCACCTGCGCGACACCGGCCTGTTCTTTCCGATCGACCCGGGCGCCAACGCCTCGCTCGGCGGCATGGCGGCGACGCGCGCGTCGGGCACCAACGCCGTGCGCTACGGCACGATGCGCGAGAACGTCCTGTCGCTGACCGCGGTGATGGCCGACGGCGAAGCGGTGACGACCGGCAAACGCGCCAAGAAAAGCTCGGCCGGCTACGATCTGACGCGGCTGCTGATCGGCTCGGAAGGTACGCTTGGCATCATCACCCAGCTGACCTTGAAGCTGCAGGGCATTCCGCAGGCGATTTCGGGCGGCGTCTGCCCGTTCCCCAGTCTCGAGGCGGCCTGCAACGCGGTGATCGCGACCATCCAGATGGGCATTCCGGTGGCGCGCATCGAATTGGTCAACGCGCTGCAGATGCGGGCGATGAAGACCTATTCGAAGCTCGACTATCCGGAGAGCCCCTGCCTGTTCGTCGAGTTCCACGGCAGCGATGCCAGCGTTGCCGAACAGGCCGAGACTTTCGGCATGATCGCCGAGGAAAATGGCGGCGGTCCGTTCCTGTGGACCAGCGTCGCCGAAGAGCGGACAAAATTGTGGAAAGCCAGGCACGATGCCTACTGGTCGTCGCTGACGCTGCGGCCGGGCGCCAAGGGCCTCTCGACCGATGTCTGCGTGCCGATCTCGCGCTTTGCCGAATGTGTCACCGAGACCGAGGCGGATATCGCCGAGATGGGCCTGATCGCGCCGATCGTCGGCCACGCCGGCGACGGCAATTTCCACGTGCTGGTGCTGATGGACGTGGACGATCCGAAGGAGATCGCGCTGGCGGAAAAATTCGTGGCGCGGCTCAATATGCGCGCCATCGCCATGGACGGCACCTGCACCGGCGAACATGGCATAGGGCAGGGCAAGATCGGCTTCCTACGGCATGAGCTAGGCCACGGCGTCGACATCATGCGCACGATCAAGCAGGCGCTCGACCCGCTGAACATCATGAACCCGGGCAAGATATTGCCGGGAAAGGACTGACATCAGACCACTGCCGTGCCCCCATTTGCCTCTTTATCGACACGCTGATGCGGGTAGAGTGCCAATGACTTTCAATCAACTATCCAGGAGTTCATGCTCGCACGCCTGTTCGTGATCTTCGGTGGGCTTCTCGTGCTGGTGCTGTGTGCGGCGCTGGTGGTGCCGTACTTTGTCGATTGGACGGGTTACCGTGCCGATTTCGAGCGCGAGGCCAGTGCCGTTCTGGGCCGCAAGGTGACCGTGCGAGGCGATGCAACGGCAAGGCTGTTGCCGTTCCCCTCGGTGACCTTTTCCAACGTCGCCGTTGCCGGTGGCCCGAACGGCCAGCCGGCCATGACCGTCGAAACCTTTTCGATGGATGCAGAACTCGCGCCATTTCTGCGCGGCGAAGTGCTGATCTTCGACATGCGCCTGGTGCGGCCGAAGGCGACGATTGACATCGCCGCCGACGGCACGGTCGACTGGACGATACGGCCGTCCTCGCCCCTCGATCCCGGCCAGATCTCCATCGAGAAGCTGACGGTGACGGAAGGGCAGATCGCGCTCACTCACGCCGCCGGCGGGCGTAGCCATCTTATTTCCGAGATCAACTCGACGATCTCGGCCAAGTCGCTGGCCGGCCCCTGGCGGATGGACGGCTCGCTGTTGCTGGATGGGTTGCGGACCACGATCGCCGCTTCCACTGGCAAGGCCGAACCGGACGGGCAAATGCGGCTCAGGCTCAAGGCCGATCCGGATGCCTATCCGCTGGTCATCGAGACCGACGGCAATATGGGCCTCGTCGAGGGCGCCGCCGTCTATTCGGGCCAGTTCAAGATATCGGGCGCAGACCGGACTGCGGCGCGGCAGCTGGGCACCGGCGGCGAGACGCTGAAAGTCAGCGCCGGCAAACCGGACCCGGGCTTCAGGCTGAACGGCAAGTTTTCGCTCGACCACCAGAAGCTCGGCGTCGACGAATTCCGCTTCGAGACAGGGCCGCTCGACAATCCCTACACCGCCGACGGCAAGGCTGCGGTCGACCTTGGGCTGAAGCCGCATTTCTCGATCGAGGCCAATGGCGCGCAGGTGCAGTTCGACGCGGCCGTGGGGGCGGCAGCCGGTGCCGGATTGACGCTATCCGAGCGGGTGGCGGCGCTGGAGCAGGCGCTGCTCGATCTGCCGAAGCCGACCATACCGGGCACGGTCGAGGTAAAACTGCCGGCCGTGGTGGCAGGCGACACCACGGTTCGCGACGTTCATCTGTCCGCCGAACCAGCCGAGGGCGGCTGGGCGGTAAAATCGCTGGCCGCCACGCTGCCCGGCCGCGCCAAGCTGGAAGCCAATGGCATGGTCAGCGTCGAGGACCATTTCGGTTTCACCGGATCGCTGCTTCTGGCGGTGGCGCAGCCCTCCGGTTTTGCCGCATGGCTGTCGAAGGACGTCGACGAGGCGATCCGCCGCTTGCCGGCCGCCGGCTTCAAGGCCAAGGTGGATTTGAGCGAAAAGCACCAGGCCTTCAGCGATCTCGAACTCATCCTCGGCAAGGCGAAGTTCTCCGGCCGCATCGATTCCAGCCAGCCCGACGACACCAGGCCATCGGTGCTGATGCAACTGGAAGGGGGCGAACTTGACGTCGATGGGCTCGCCGCCTTCGCCTCTATCTTCGTCAGCGACAAGGGCGCCAACCGCTTTTCCGACCGCGATCTCGATTTCCGGATCAAGGCCGGGCCGGTCAGCGCCGGTGGGCTGACCGCCGATAGCGTCGACACCGCGCTTAGATTGCGTGAAGGGCTGCTTGAGATCGACCGCCTGTCGGTCGGCGGACTTGCCGGCGCCTCGATCAGCGCCACCGGCCGGATCAAGGATTTCCCGGCAAGCCCGACCGGCAAGCTCGACGCCTCGGTGGTCGCCGTCGACCTCAAGCCGCTGATCGACGTCGCCGTCCAGCATTATCCAGACAATGCAGTGCTGAAGGGGCTGGCGGAGCGTGCCGCCACTTATCCCGAGCTGTTCCAGGATGCGCGTATCGACGCGGTCACCAGTGCCGCAGACAATGGCGACGGTACGACCGGACTGGCAATGAGCGCACAGGGCAAGGCCGGTGGTTCAGCCTTTTCCGCATCGTTGTCCGGCAAAGGGGCGTTCGACCGGCCTCTCGAAGCGCCGGTGACGCTGACCTTCAACGCAAGGAACGCAGACGCCACAGCGCTTCTCGCGCTTTACGGTCTGCCGGCGCTGCCACTCGGCATGCTCGGCGAGGCGACCACCGACGTCTCGGCCAAAGGCACGCTTGGCGGCGGCTTGGCGACGCGATTCAGCCTGGCCGGCAACGACTTCAAAGCTGGTTTCGACGGGACAATTGCCGACACGCCTCAGGGCGCGGCCGCCAAGGGCAAGGTCAGCGTTGAAACGGCCGACATCGAACCATGGCTGATGACGACCGGCGTCGGCCTGCCCGGCATGGGGACCGGCATGTCGACGTCGCTTGCAGCCGATGCCGATTACGGCAATGGTCTCCTGGTGCTGAGCGGCCTCAGCGGCGCCGTCAATGAAGCGGCGGTTTCCGGTGATGTAAATATCGACGTCAAAGAGGGGCTGCCGCATCTTGCCGGCGCGCTGTCGCTGGACGAACTTGACCTCGATCCGATGGCGGTGATGCTGTTCGGCGACAAGGCTTTCCTTGTCAATCACGGAGCCTGGCCGACGGTACCGGTCAGCCAGAAATCCAGCCTGCCATTTACCGCCAATCTCGATCTGACGGCGGCCTCGCTTGCCGCCGGCCCGCTTGCTGCCGCCTATGACGCCGCGCTGTCGCTGCAGCTCGACCAGGAGGGCATCCGCGTTTCCGACCTCAAGGCAAAGTTCCTCGGCGGCGAGTTGAGCGGCCTCTTCGAGCTCAAGAACAATAACGGGACCGGGCTTTTCTCCGGTCAGATGAAGCTCGCCCGCGCCGATTTGACAGCCGTGCTGCCGGGCGCCGGCATCAGCGGAAGCGGCGATTTCTCGACGGCGCTTTCGACCAGCGGCAAATCGGTCGACGCGATGGTCGCGGCGCTGTCAGGTTCCGGCACGGCGACGCTGAAGGGCATGACTATTGCCGGCTTCAATCCCGATGCCTTTGGCGCATTCATCGCCAAGGCCGACGCGATAGGGCGCGATATCGACGCCTCGAAGACTGCCGGCTTTGTGCCGCAGATCGCTGCGGCGGGCAGTTTTCCGGCACAGGACACCGATATTGCCTTTACCATCGCCGGCGGCACGCTGAGGGCGCCGCCGGTCAAATTGCAAAGCCCGGGCGCGACGCTGTCCGCCGACATCACCGCCGATCTGAGCACCAGCACCGTCGATGCCAAGGGCGAGATCGCCTATCGACCCGGCGACGAGGCGCTGGTCGGCTCCGAACCGATTTTGAATTTCAGCGTCGACGGGCCGTTTGGCGCCACCAAACGGCAGTTCGACAGCGAGCCGCTGGCACAGTTCCTGACCCAGCGTGCGCTGGAAAAGGAGCAGCAGCGGGTCGAAGCCATGCAGGCCGCATTGCTCGAGAAACAAAGGCTGCGGCGTGAGGTGCGCTACTACGCTGCCCTGCAAAGCGAGCGTGAAAGAGCGGCGGAGGAACTGCGCAAGCAAGAGGAAGCGGCGCGGCTGAAGGCCGAGGCCGACGCCAGGGCAAAGGCTGAAGCCGAGGCTCAGGCCCAAGCCGAAGCGCAGGCGAGGGCGCAGGCTGAAGCCAAGGCGAAGGCTGAAGCGGACGCCAAGGCAAAGGCCGAAGCTGAGGCGCAGGCCCAAGCCGAAGCGCAGGCCGAAGCGGAGGCGAGGGCGCAAGCTGAGGCCAGGGCGAAGGCTGAAGCGGAGGCCAAGGCAAAGGCGGATGCAGCGGCGAAGGCCGAAGCCGAGGCCAGGGCGAAAGCCGAGGCGGCTGCACAGGCCGAAGCGGATGCCGAAGCGAAAGCCAAGGCTGCGCAACAGGCTGCCGAGGAAGCAGCGCAGGCCGAAGAACAGCAACGCCAGAGGGCGGAAGAGGCGTTGCGGATCGCCTCGGAAGAAAAGGCAAAGCTCGACGCCCAACGCAAGGCCGCGGCCGAGCAAGCGCAGAAGATGGAGCGGGAGGCTCGGCCCGCAACCAATGACAATCGGTCGCCGGTGGAACCCGCGCCAAAACCCCAGATCGATCCCTCGTCGATCGACAATTTGCTGAAGTCGCTGGAGGGAGGTTAGAGCGAACCCGTCATACGGCGCTTGGCCCAATCCAGCACATAGAGCCGGAGCGCCGAGGAGAGATTTGCATCCCGCGGACGGCTCTCGTCGATCTCCGCGACAAGCGCGGCGAGCGTCAGTTTTCGTACGGCCGCAATAGCGACCAGGTCGTCGTAAAAAGGCTTTTCGAGCGAATAGCTGGTGCGGTGGCCGCGAATGGTGACCGAGCGCTTTTCGACCGGGCTCACGCGACGATCCTATTCACACTTCAAGCATCGGATTTGTCCGAATCGGCCGATTTTTCGCGGCGATGGCCGGCAACGAATTTGTCGGCCTTGTCGGCGATCAGGCGGTCGCGATCCCGGCTGGTTTTCGAACGGCCATTCAGCGCCCGGTTCTGTTCGGCCAGGCGCTCCTTCTCGGCTCGCGCCTTCTGCTTGCGTGCCTGACGGAGATTGACGATCTCGGCCATGTCACGCCGCCCGTCGGGTCACTTCTTGCGGAAGGCGTCGAGCGACACCACGTCGGCGCCCTTGGCGCCGGCGTCGGCCGCGGCAGGCTTCTTTTCCGCCTCGGCGGTTTTCTTCTTGGTCTCGGGCTTTTTCTCGGCGACGATGGCCAGCGGCTCGGGAGCAGGCTTGGCCTTTGTCTCCTGTTCCGCCGGGATATCCGTCTTGACGTCGAATTCGAGCTCGAAGTTGACGGACGGGTCGTAAAAGCCGCGCACGGCCGAGAACGGGATTTCCAGTTTTTCCGGCACGTCGGAAAACGACAGCCCGACCTCGAAACCGGTGTCGCTCACCTTCAGGTCCCAATACTGAAACTGGATGACGATGGTCATCTGTTCGGGATAGCGTTCGCGCAGCCGCGAAGACACGCGCACGCCCGGCGCGCCGGTGAGAAAGGTTATGAAGAAGTGATGGTTGCCCGGGAGACCGGTGCGCGCGACCTCGGCCAGGACCTTGCGCATGACGCCGCGCAACGCCTCCTGGGCCAGAATGTCGTAGCGGATGTGGTCGTCGGCCATGTGGCTGTCGGGTTCCGTTGAATCGTGCTGATAGCTGTAATCAAGCTTGAGCGCGGCGTAAACCGGATATAGATCGCCGGCGTGCGGAAGCGAAGCCCATTGGCGACGATTTGATCGTCAAGCGGCTTTGATAGTCAAGCGTTGGCGAGCGCGCCCTGTTTGCTTGCCCGGGCCACAGGCTGCCGCTTGCCGACGGCGCGCAGGAAGGTGCGCACGCCATTTGTCGCCGATTGCACCACCTCGTCCTCGGTCGGTGTGCCGCCGAGCATAAATGTCGTCTGCAACTCGGCATTGGCGAGCGCCATGAACTGGCGCGCTGCGACATCGGGATCGTCGATATCAAGGAAGCCGGCATGAGCGAGGCGGGCGAAGCGGGCGGCGATCGCCGGCCATGTCCTGCCCGGTCCTTCTTCGCGCCATTCGGCGAACAACTCGGGATAGCGCCCGCCCTCGGTCTGGATCAGCTTGCGCAGGAATTTGCCGTCGCGGTTGCAGATGCAGTTGTGGTTCATCCGCACAGCAAAGGCGATGAGGTCGGCCTCGAGATCCTTCGGCTGATCGGGAAAAGTGGAAATCGTGGCAAAGATGCCGGCATTGCAACGTTCGGTGAGGTCGCGAACGATGGCAACGAAGAGTTTTTCCTTGTCGCCGTGATGATTGTAGATTGTCTGCCGGGAGACGCCGGCCTCGGCGGCAATCATGTCGATATTGGCGCCGGCGAAGCTTTCGCGGCAGAAGACCGAAGCGGCGGCGTCGACAATCGACATGCGCTTGGCCTCATGGCCGCGCGGCGGGAAAATGTCAGGAGAAACGTTGAGCTTCATGCAAAACTATATAGAGGTGGTTGACGAATTAGACAAGCCTGTCTAAATTTGTGGACGTACACGAAGGGGATTTCGGTCCGCAGAAGAGTCGGAACGCCACGGGATGGAACGTCCTAGGGTTACACGCCGGTTCTCGGCGGCAACCAGCATTCGAAAGAGCCTGCTATCATGAACGCCAAATTCCTCCGCATTGCGGTCGTGCTCGGCCTATTGTCGGCGATCGGCCCATTTGCCATCGACATGTATCTTCCGGCCCTGCCGTCAATCGGCGAGGATCTGCATGCTGGCACTGCCGCGGTGCAGATGAGCCTGCTGATCTTCTTTCTCTCCATGGGCTTCGGCCAGATCGTCGTCGGACCGATCTCCGACATGGTCGGCCGCAAGCTGCCGCTCTACGGCGGCCTGGCGCTGTTCATGGTCGGCGGCGTCGGCTCTGCGCTGGCTCCCTCGATCGAATGGCTGATCGCCTTCCGCTTCCTGCAAGGGCTTGGCGCCAGCGCCGGCATGGCCGTGCCGCGCGCGATCGTGCGCGACCTGCATACCGGCACCGAGGCCGCCAAGCTGATGTCGCTGCTGATGCTGGTGTTTTCGGTGTCGCCGATACTGGCGCCGCTGACCGGTAGCCAGATCATCGAGAATTTCGGCTGGCGCGCCGTGTTCTGGACGGTGACGGGCGCGGCCGTGCTCGCCACCATCCTGCTGGCCACCTCGCTCAACGAGACGCGGCCGGTCGAGGAGCGCGCCGGTTCGTCCTTCGGGACGGCGCTTTCCGGCTACCGCTTCCTGATGGGCGACCGCAACTTCCTTGGTCTGACGGCCATCGCCGGCTTCGGCATTGCGAGCTTCTTCGTCTATCTGTCGAGCTCGTCCTTCATCCTGATCGACCATTATGGCCTGTCGCCTTCGGTCTACAGCGTGTTCTTCTCGATCAATGCGGTTGCCTTTATCGGCATGTCGCAGCTGACAGGGTTGCTATCGGAGCGGTTCGGGCTGCAGCGCGTGGTGCGCGTCGCAGTGACCGGCTATGCGACGACGATGGTGGTGCTGTTCGCGGTGATGGCATCGGGTGTCGACCGGCTTGATGCGATGGCGGCACTGCTGTTCATCGGCTACGGCTTTCTCGGCCTGGTCATCCCGACGACGTCGGTGCTGGCCATGGAAGAGCATGGCGAGATCGCCGGCACGGCGTCGGCGCTGATGGGCACGTTGCACTTCGCGATCGGCGCGGTCGCCATGGGCGTCGCCGGGGTGTTTTTCGACGGCACGCCGCTGCCGATGGTGGCGGGCATCACGCTCTGCGCGGCGGTCTCATTCACGCTGGCCAAAATAACGCTCGGCCGCAGCCGGAACGTTGCGGAAGCGCCGGCGGAATAAGCTTCACTATCGAGACAAAAAGGCCGGGCGACGTTCCCGGCCTTTTCACGTTTGCGGTCCCGGTTCAAAGCAGCCTATGCTAGGGTTCAGGACATGCAGCTTCGACATCTCAAGACCTTTGTGGCGGTCGCCACCACCTTGAACATCACGCGCGCCTCCGAGCGGGTTCATCTTGCCCAATCGAGCGTGACCGAACAGATCCAGGCGCTGGAAGCCGATCTGGGCACATCGCTGTTCGACAGGTCACGGCGTGGCTTGAAGCTGACGGCGGCGGGACAGTGCCTGCTGGACTACGCAACCGATCTCCTCGACCTCGCGGACGAAGCCCGTTCCGCTGTCGCCGACGCGAGCGGCACGGTTGCCGGTCGCCTGACTGTCGGCGGCCTGGAGACGCTTTGCGCGACACGCTTGCCAGCTCTGCTGGGGGAATTCCATCGGCGCCATCCCGATGTGGAGCTGAACCTCAAAGCGGACGATAGCAGTGGGTTGCGCGCCGGTGCGGCCAGCGGGGCGCTGGACGTATCTTTCCATTTCGGAGCCGTACCGGCGGCGGCGCCGGAGCTGCGAAGCGAGCAGGTAGCGGAGGAAGAACTCGTCATGATAATGCCGGCAAATCATCGGTTGGCTGGACATTCTGACATAACGCCGGACGATCTGGCTGACGAGGCCTTCCTCGTCACCCCGCCCGGTTGCGTCTATCGACGGATGTTCGACGAAACGTTTGCCGCAACCTTGCCTGACCGTCCAAAACTCGTCGGCGAATTCGCCAGCATGGGCGCGATACGGAGCCTTGTTGCAGGGGGTCTTGGATGCGCGCTGGTCCCGCGTCTCGTGGCTTCCGCGGCTGACGCCAATATCGTCGTGCTGCCTTGGGTCGGAAGCACCCCGGTGACGCCGGTCACCATGGCGTGGCGCCACCGGCGCATTCAAGCGCCGGTCTTGCGGCTGTTCCTCGCAACGGTTCGCGAGGTCTGGCCGTCACTAGACCAGCCGCTGGCCACCATCGACATGAAGCACGGTTCCGGTGATGAAGCCGTTATGCATCAGGGACGTGATGGCTTGGGCGACGTCGGCTGCCTGGCCGATCCGGCCGACGAGCAGACGCTTTGCCATGGCGTCCAGCGCGGCGGTCTTTCCGCTGCCGACGACGGCATCCCAAATCGGCGTATCGACCCAGCCGGGCGAAACGACGTTGACGCGGATCGGCGCCAGTTCGACGGCAAGCGCGTAGGCGAGTGAGCCAAGTGCCCCATTGACGGCCGCCACCACCGAGCCTTTCGCCGCCGGACGATAGGCGGCGATGCCCGAGGTCAGCGTGATCGATCCCCCGGGCGTCAGACGTGGCGCGCCATGTTTGGCAAGAAGAAGCGGCGCGACCACTTTGGAATCCATCACGTTCCGCGCCACCGAGATGTCCATCTCGGGAAGCAGCACATAGACGCCGGTGACGTCGGCGGCGGTCGAGACGATGTGGTCGAGCGTACCGACGTCCTGGAACAGGCGTTGGACCTCGTCCTCGCTTGTGACGTCGGCTGCGATCGTCCTCAGCCTTTCCGAATGAGGCAAGCGCTGCCGTGCGGCCGACAACCGCTCCTCGGAGCGGCCGACGATCGTAACCTTGGCGCCGGCGGCAAGCCGCTGTTCGGCAAGCGACAGCCCCATGCCGGAACTGCCGCCAACGATCAGGATGCGTTCGGGTTTTGGTGTGGTTTCCTGGTTCATCTTATCTCCATCAGGTAGCTCGCCGGGCATGACCACACGCGGCGAGAAACTGAGGCCTTGTCCCGCAAAGGCATGAGAGAAGGGAAACGGGAAGATACGAATGCTGCCATCGGAGGTTCCGATGATGGGAAGCCTGGCAGCAGAAGGTTTAGGCGGAATGCCGCTCAAGTGTTCTCGGGATTGCTGCCGCGCGATAGGCCCGGCGCAGTTGCAAACAATCAGCGCCGCCGGATGCGGTTCAGGCAGCGGCGAAGAAAGTGTGATGAGGGAGAGAAATGGAGGTTTCTGTTGCCAGGTACCTCCGAACCCCGCCTAGAAGTGCGAACCACTAGGGCTTGAATTGAAGCTATCGCACCGCTTACGCGGCGAGACGTGCTTCCGCATAGTTGTCGTTGGCAACTATAAGTTTAGCCCGATAACGGTGGTACAATGCCGGGCAAAAGTACGATCTTTACACCTTCGTCGATCCTATTTCGCCCCCAGCAAAAGCCGCTCACGAGCAGCGGTTTTTGGTGGAGGCGCCGGGTACCGCCCCCGGGTCCGAACGGCTTATTTCATCGCCTGTTTATCGCCATAGTCGGTCGAGCCGACAAAGCGAATATAGGGATTGGCGGTGGAAAATGAAAGGCCGGAATGCCACTTTCGTCCGTGTCAGAGTGGATCATCGAGGGGTTGACTTGCAGCCGGTCTCAACCGAAGCTTTGTGGCGGTGAGGAGACCCAGCGCATACTTGCGGCAGCGCGCCACAATCCTCATCGAGCGGGCCCGTGGCGCCGACGAGGGGAAATTCGATGGCCGATTATCTCGCAGACGTAAAGAAATATGATGCGGCGGCGGATGCCGACGCGGTCGCCAAGATCGTCAAGCATCTGGGCATCGCGCTCAGGAACCGCGATTCCTCGCTGGTGTCCTGTACCGACCCGGAGGAACTGAAGCGCGTCCGGAACAGCTGGGTCGCCGGCAAGCTCGGCGTCACCGACGGCGCCAAGGCAGATGCGGCTATCGAAAAGACGTGCAAGGAGATGGCGGCCGACAACAGCAAGAGCCGGGTGACGTTCTACTATCTCGTCGCCAAGGATCTGGGCATGCTCGGCTCGCTCTGAGCCATCTCGCCGCCGTGTCGGTGGGCTCCGGTGGAATGGTTTCGCTTTGCTGTGTTCGGCCGACGGTCATTCGGCTATGATGGCTGACAACCCGAATCGGAACGAAGCCGATGCGCCAATATCTCGAGCTTCTGAAGCATGTGCTGGAAAACGGCGCTGATCGCGGCGACCGTACCGGCACCGGAACGCGCTCGCTGTTCGGCTATCAGATGCGCTTCGACCTGGCCCGCGGCTTTCCGGTCACCACCACCAAGAAGCTGCACCTGAAGTCGATCATCCACGAGCTTTTGTGGTTCCTGGCCGGCGACACCAACATCAAATATCTCAATGATCACGGCGTCTCGATCTGGGATGAGTGGGCCGACGAGAATGGCGATCTTGGCCCGGTCTATGGCAAACAGTGGCGGTCTTGGCCGGACGGCCATGGCGGCGCCATCGACCAGATTGCGAATCTTCTGAAGGAGATACGCAAAAATCCTAATTCGCGGCGGCTGATTGTTTTGGCGTGGAACCCGGCCGAGGTGGAGGCCATGGCGCTGCCGCCCTGCCACTGCCTGTTCCAGTTTTATGTTTCGGAAGGCAAGCTTTCCTGCCAGCTCTACCAGCGTTCGGGCGATATCTTTCTTGGTGTGCCGTTCAACATCGCCTCCTATGCGTTGCTGACGCTGATGGTGGCGCAGGTGACCGGACTGAAGCCCGGCGATTTCATCCACACGCTCGGCGATGCGCATCTTTACTCGAACCATTTCGAGCAGGCGCGCGAACAATTGCGGCGCACGCCCAAGGCGTTGCCGACGCTCTGGATCAATCCCGAGGTGAAGGATCTCTTTGCCTTCCGCTTCGAGGATTTCAGGCTCGAGAATTATTTCGCCGACGCGACGATCAAGGCGCCGATCGCGGTCTAGCACCATACCTGAGTGTCCATATCGAAATTGCCTACAGCGGCTAGGCCCTCGTTAGCCCGTGCCGCGGGTACTGATTTCATGTGATATTTCCTTTGGACTCGATACCGCTGTATCCCACGGCGGTTATCGCAGGCCGAGAAAGCCTCGGCTCAGAGTACCGTCTCCCGATAAAGAGCCTTTCCTTGTTATGTTCACACGGATATATCGATGGACGGCTTCGGCGATCCGAGACGAGGAGAGTTTCATGCTGGCGCTCAAAGGTTCGAGGACGATTGCCATCGCGGGTTTCGCGGCCATGCTGATGGCCGCGGTGCCGGCGGCCCATGCCGATGACAAGGTGGTCGTGTTTGCCGCGGCGAGCCTGAAGGACGGGCTTGACGCCGTCAACAAGGCCTGCGAGGCCGATATTGGTGAGGCGGCAACCATTTCCTACGCGGCGAGCTCGGCTCTGGCCAGGCAGATCGAAAGCGGTGCGCCGGCAGACGTGTTCATCTCGGCCGATCTCGACTGGATGAAATATCTTTCCGACAGGAAGCTGACCAAGCCCGAAACCGAAGTGAAACTGCTCGGTAACCAGATCGTGCTGGTTGCGCCGCGGGATTCCAAGGTCGAGACCAGGATCGAAAAGGGGTTCGATCTTGCCGGGCTGGTCGGTGACGGCAAACTTGCCATGGGCGATGTCAAGGCGGTGCCGGCCGGCAAATACGGCAAGGCGGCGCTCGAATCGCTCGGTGTCTGGTCTTTCGTCGAAGGCAAGGTGGCGCAGGCCGAGAATGTGCGCGCCGCTCTAAAACTGGTGTCGACAGGCGAGGCAGCACTCGGCATCGTCTATGCCACCGACGCACATGCCGAGCCCGGCGTGAAGGTGATCGGCACTTTTCCCGCGAGTACCCATCCGCCAATCATCTATCCGGTCGCCCAGCTTGCCGATTCGAAGGGCAAGGATACCCCGGCATTCCTGAAATGCCTGCAATCCGCCAAGGCTGGCGAACTCTTCAAGGCGCAAGGTTTTACCGTGCTTGCGCCGAGCAACTGACGAACGGCACCGCACATGAACTGGCTGCTGGATCTCGCTCCCGACGAATGGAATGCGGTCCGGCTGTCGATCAAGGTGGCGACCGTGGCGATGATTGCCAGCCTGCCGCCGGGCATTCTGATCGCCCTTGTGCTCGCCCGCGGCCAGTTCTGGGGCAAGACACTGCTCAACGGGCTGGTGCATCTGCCGCTGATCCTGCCGCCGGTGGTGACCGGCTATTTATTGCTTTTGACTTTCGGCAAGCGTGGTCCGGCCGGGGCCTTCCTGGCCGAGCATTTCGGCATCGTTTTTTCCTTTCGCTGGACGGGCGCCGCGCTCGCCTGCGGCGTAATGGGTTTTCCGCTGATGGTGCGGGCGATCCGGCTGTCGATCGAGGCCGTCGACCGCAAAATCGAGGCGGCCGCCGGCACGCTCGGCGCCAATCCGCTATGGGTATTCGGCACGATTACGCTGCCGCTGATCCTGCCCGGGCTGATCGCCGGTGCGATCCTCTCGTTCGCCAAGGCGATGGGCGAATTCGGCGCGACGATCACATTTGTCTCCAATATTCCGAACGAGACGCAGACGCTGCCGTCGGCGATCTACACGTTCACGCAGGTTCCCGGCGGCGACGCCGGCGCGCTCAGGCTGACGCTGATCTCGATCGTCATCTCGATGGCTGCACTTGTTGCCTCGGAAGTGCTGGCGCGGCGCGTCGGCCGGCGGATGGACATCGAATGACGGTTCAGGTCGACATCAGCCACCGGCTTGGCGATTTCGCCGTCAATGCCCGCTTCGAGAGTGCCGGGCGGCTGACCGCGCTGTTCGGGCCTTCCGGCTCCGGAAAAACGACGCTGATCAATTTGATTGCCGGGCTGATCCGCCCCGACAAAGGCCGTATCGCGGCCGAGGGCCGCGTGCTGGTCGATAGCGATGCCGGCCTGTTCGTGCCGAAGCACAAGCGGCGAATCGGCATGGTGTTCCAGGACGCGCGGCTGTTTCCGCATATGAGCGTGGCGAGCAATCTGCGCTATGGCCGTTGGTTCACGCCGGCTGCCGAGCGCTACGCGGACATCAATGGCGTGGTCGATCTGCTCGGCATCGGCCATTTGCTCGAACGACGGCCGGCAAAACTCTCCGGCGGCGAGAAGCAGCGCGTGGCAATCGGCAGGGCGCTGCTTGCCAGTCCGAAATTGCTGCTGATGGACGAGCCGCTGGCATCGCTCGACGAGGCGCGCAAGGCCGAGATCTTGCCATATATCGAGCGGCTGCGCGACGAGACGAAAATTCCGATCGTCTATGTCAGCCACTCGGTCGCCGAAGTGGCGCGGCTGGCGAGCGACGTCGTGGTGCTGATGCAGGGCAAGGTCGCTGCTTCCGGTCCAACCGGAGCGATCATGCAGCGTCTGGATCTATTGCCGGCCGAAGAGCGCGGCGAGGGCGGTGCCGTGCTGGATACCGCGGTTCTGCGCCACGACGAAACCTTTGGCATGACGGTGCTAGGCTCATTGGCGGGCGAGATCAGGGTGCCGCTTCTGGCAACGCCGGTCGGTGCGCCGGTGCGCGTCCGCATCCGTGCCCGCGACGTGATGATCGCCACCGAGCAGCCGGTTGGCCTCAGCGCGCTCAACATACTGCCGGGTACGATTGTGGCGATAGAGCCGGGCGAAGGGCCTACGGTCGAGATCGGCATCGACTGCAATGGCGCAACCGTGCTTGCCCGCATCACCGAACAGTCGCGGCAGACGCTGGGGCTCCAGCTTGGTCGAAAGGTCTTCGCCGTGGTCAAGACAGTTAGCTTCGACCGGGCAAATACCGGCGCCGGCTTGCCGGCCGAGGCGGATGGGTAAACGGCCGATGAGACGCTATATCGTTTTGGAATAGCGGTACTGATGGAGAACTTGTAGAACGGCGTGACCGCGGAGGAGCAAATGCCGTCGCTGAGTTTGCGGATAAATCTCGACCCAGATGGCCGCATCGGGCCGGGCAAGATCGAGCTTCTGGAACAGATCGCCGCCTTCGGCTCGATTTCGGCCGCGGCGCGCGGCATGGAAATGTCCTACAAGCACGCTTGGGATCTGGTCGAGGACATGAACCGGGTGTTCGGCAAGCCGCTGGTTGCGGCACAGACGGGCGGCAAGAAAGGCGGCGGCGCTCAGCTGACGTCGGTCGGGCTTGCGGTGGTCAGCCGCTTCCGCGCCATCGAGCGGGCTGCGTCTTCAGCAGCGGCGGCACATATGGAGGCGCTGCAGGCCGAGATCGATGCTGCGTGAGCTCGGCGGAATTCATGCCGCGCTCGATCCTTGCTACTCCTCAGGCTCGCCCGGCTTGCGCAGCAGATAGGTGTCCATGATCCAGCCTTTTTTCCGACGGGCTTCTTCACGGGTGTTCACAATCTTGTCGCCGACCTCGCCAATCCGGCCCGAGATGACGATCTCGTCGGGCGTGCCGAGATATGCGCCCCAGTGGACGGTGACGTCCTTGCCGTCCAGCGTGTTGAAGGCGCATTTGCCGTCCAGCATGACGATGGTGCTGCCAGCGTTTTCGGGCAGACCTTCCTCGGCGAGCCGGCGGCCGGTGGTGATCAAAATGGCGTCGCCGATGCGGTTCAATGCCATTTTGTGGCTGGCTGCGAGTGCCTGGATGGCGGTGATGCCGGGAATCACCTCCAGCTCGAACGCGACATTGCCTCTGAGGCGCACGCGCTCCAGGATACGCAGCGCGCTGTCGTAGAGCGAAGGATCGCCCCAGATCAGGAAGGCGCCGCAGCAATCTTCAGGGAGTTCGCTGCGGATCAGGCCTTCGTAGATCGCGGCGATCGTCTCGTGCCAGTCGTCGACGCTCGAGCGGTAGGAAGGCGCCGGTTCGGCGCGCACCGGCACCTCGAATTCGACACGGCGCGAGTTCCGATTAATGACGAAGCGGTCGCAGATCTGGCGGCGCAATTCGGCGAGATCGTTCTTCTTGGCGCCCTTGTCGGGAATGAACAGCACGTCGGCCCGATTGAGGCCGTTAATGGCCTGGACCGTCATGTGCTCCGGATTGCCGGCGCCGATGCCGATGACGAGAAGCTTGCGCATGGGCGAACTCCTGCCCGATCGCGACCGACGTGTCTAGACCGACACGACATGCCGGCAGGCGCCGGCGCATTTGCCGAAAGGCTTTGAAACGCCACATTGAACAGCTAGAGTCATGTTGGCGTTTTCGCCGGGGGAGTTTCCATGTTCCGTTACGTCCTGACCGCAGCCTTGGCGCTCTCGGCTACGCCTGCGCTCGCGAATGATTCGGTCGCCGAACTCGGCACTGGTGGGCTGATCCTGTCGCGCAGCGATGCGGTGGCGATGGAAAGCGAGGATCTCTACATCTCGCCGGAAAAGGTGACGGTCGATTATGTCTTCCGCAACAACACCGACAAGGATGTCGATGCGATCGTCGCCTTTCCGATGCCTGACATCGAAGGCGACCCCGAAGAAATACCGGCAATTCCGGAGGCGCAGAGCGACAATTTCCTTGGCTTCGAAGTGACGATCGACGGGGTGCCGGCAAAGCCACAGCTCGAGCAGAAGGTGTTCGCGCTCGGCATCGATATCGGCGCCGACCTGAAGGCGCAGGGTGTGCCGTTCTATCCGTTCGGCGATGCGGCCAAGGCAGCGTTGGCAAAGCTGCCGCAAGCGGTCGCCGACGATTGGGTCAACCGCGGCATCATCATCGAGGACACTGCCGACGACGGTTCGGGCATGAAGACCGTCTATACGCCGTTCTGGCAATTGCACTCGACTTATTGGTGGCGCTCGACCTTTCCGGCCAACAAGGCGGTCCATGTCTCGCATCGCTACAAGCCGAGCGTCGGTGGCACCTCCTCGGTCAGCTTCTTCTATGACGGTCAATTCCAGGGTCAGTATGCCGCCTACAAGACCCGCTACTGCATGGATGGCACGTTCGAGAATGCCGTGCGCAAGGCAGCCAAGGACGATCCCGACGGCTACCCCAACTATTTCGAGAACCGCATTGCCTATATCCTGATCACGGGGGGCAACTGGGCGTCGGGAAACATCGGCACGTTCAAGCTGACCGTCGACAAGGGCGATCCGAAGAACCTGGTCTCGTTTTGCGGCGAAAACCTCAGGAAGATCGGACCGACGACGTTCGAGATGAAGGCGCAGAACTTCTACCCCGAGCACGACATCGACATATTGCTGCTGGAGCCATCCGGCGACAGTGGTGGCGATGGCGGGAACGGCGGCTGATGGACCTCGCAATTTATGTCGCCATCGCCGAGAACGGCGTGATCGGGCGCGAGGGTGGGTTGCCGTGGCGGCTTTCCACCGATCTCAAGCGGTTTAAAGCCGACACTATGGGCAAGCCCATCATCATGGGCCGTAAGACCTATGAAGGCATCGGCCGGCCGTTGCCGGGCAGGTTCAACATCGTGGTGACACGAGACACGGCATGGCGCGCCGAGGGCGTCGAAGTCGCGCACTCGATCGAGGACGCAATCGCGCTGGCGACGGTGCGCGGGCGCTGCATCGCCGGCGCCGACGAGATCTGCGTCATCGGCGGCGGCGAGATCTACGCTCAGGCGCTGCCGTTGGCCGATCGGCTGCACGTGACCCATGTTTTGGCCGCGGTCGACGGCGACGCCCATTTCCCGCCGATCGATCCGGCGCTGTGGCGGATCGTCCGCTCGCAGGAGGTGGAGGCTGGTGAGAAGGACAGCCATGCGACACGCTATTCGGTTTACGAGCGGCGCCGCGACGTGCATTGAAGACGACAAAGCGTCGCGACAGGTCTAAATGGACCCGAAGGCGGACTGTGACGGCAGCCGATCGCGTTGAAAGCGTGCCGTTGCATCCCTATAGAAGAATAATATTGGATTTTGCGCCGGTGAGCCGGCGCTTGAGGGAATTCCAAGCGAAAGGACGTTCATGCCCTGGAACGACAAGAGCGGCGGCGGCGGCCCGTGGGGCGGCGGCAACAATCAGGGGCCTTGGGGTCAGGGACCAAAAGGACCCAGCGGCCCGCAGGGCTCGCCTCCCGATCTCGAGGATATCATCCGGCGCGGGCAGGACAGGTTGCGGCGCGCATTGCCGGGCGGCGGTGGCCCGAGCCCGGCCGTATTCGGGCTGATTGCTGCGGTGCTGGTGGTGCTATGGGCGTTCAAGGCGGTCTACACCGTGCAGCCCGACGAAGTTGCGGTAGAACTCAGGTTCGGCAAGCCGAAGGCGGAGCTCTCGCAGCCTGGCCTGCATTTCCACTGGTGGCCCATCGAAACGGTCGAGACCGCCAACATCGCCGAGCAGCTTGTCAGCATCGGTGGCGGCAATACCAGCGGCAATGGTCTGATGCTTTCCGGCGATCAGAACATCGTCAACGTGCAATTCTCCGTGGCCTATCAAGTTTCCGACCCTAAGGCCTATCTGTTCGACGTGTCCGACCCGGGCGGCATGCTGCAGCAGGTCGCCGAAAGCGCGATGCGTGAAGCGGTCGGCCGGCGCCCGGCGCAGGACATTTTCCGCGACGACCGGCAAGGCATTGCGGCGTCGGTGCGTGAGATTATCCAGACGACGCTGGACGGCTACAAGGCCGGCCTCAACGTCAACGCCATTTCGATCGAGGACGCCGCACCGCCGCGCGAGGTGGCGGACGCGTTCGACGAGGTGCAGCGGGCCGAACAGGACGAGGACAAATTCGTCGAGCAGGCCAATCAGTATTCCAACCAGAAGCTCGGCCAGGCGCGTGGCGCGGCCGCACAGATCCGCGAAGACGCGGCCGCCTACAAGAACCGGGTCGTGCAGGAGGCCGAAGGCGAGGCGCAGCGCTTCATCTCGGTCTATGACGAATATGCCAAGGCGCCGGAAGTGACGCGCAAGCGGCTTTACCTGGAAACGATGGAGAGGGTGCTGAAAGATTCGAGCAAGGTGATCGTCGAGCAGGGCAACGGGCAAGGGGTCGTTCCCTACCTGCCGCTGCCGGCATTGCAGCAGAAGGCGCCGGCACCGGCCACCGGAGGAAACCAGTGATAACCAACCGTCTTCCCGTCATTGCAGTGATCGCCGCGGTCATCCTTTTCCTGCTCTATTCGTCGGTCTTCGTCGTCAATGCGCGCCAGCAGGCGCTGGTGCTCAGGTTCGGCGAAATCGTCGACGTCAAGAACCAGCCGGGCATCTATTTCAAGGCGCCATTCTCCTTCTTCGATGCCGACACCGTGCAGCTGATCGAAAACAGGGTCCTGCGCTTCGATCTCGATAATATCCGCGTCCAGGTTTCCGGCGGCAAGTTCTATGAGGTCGATGCCTTTATCGCCTATCGTATCTCGGATCCGCGTGTGTTCCGCGCCGCAGTCTCTGGCCAGATCGAACTGGCGGAGGCCCGGCTGAGGACACGTCTCGACGCCGCTTTGCGCCGCGTCTACGGCCTGCGTGACTTCGAGGCGGCGCTATCGGAAGAGCGCGCCGTGATGATGCGCGAGGTGCGCGATCAGCTGAGGCCCGATGCCACCTCGCTTGGCCTGCAGATCGAGGATGTCCGCATCCGCCGCACCGATCTCACGGCCGAAGTCTCTCAGCAGACCTTTGACCGTATGAAGGCCGAACGTCTGGCCGAAGCCGAGCGGCTGAGGGCGCGAGGCAATGAGGCAGCGCAGCGGATCAGGGCTCGCGCCGATCGCGAAGTGGTCGAAATCGTCGCGGAAGCGCAAAAAGAGTCTGAAATCCTGCGCGGTGAAGGTGAAGCCCAGCGCAGCGCCACGTTTGCCGGGGCCTATCAGCGCGATCCGGCCTTCTTCGAATTCTATCGATCGATGAATGCCTATGGCGCTGCGCTGAACAGCACCGGAACGACGATGGTGCTGTCGCCGAATTCCGAGTTCTTCCGCTTTTTCCGCGACCCGGACAGCAAGGAAACGCCGGCGGCACCACCGGCAGCGCCGGCCGCTCCCGCCGCACCGGCGGCACAGCCAAGCACCGGCCAGTAGGGCCGGTGCAGGGGGGAGCCGGCGTAACGGAGGATTTATCCTCTGGCGGTAGCCGTAGCCGCAAACGTGCCTTATTTCTTGCCAACATGACGCAACGCGGCGTTTTTGCCGAAGCGCCTTTTTCAGAACACCCGGAGGCCTTTCGATGACATCCACCACCCTTCTGCGCGCAGCGAGGCGGACGTTCATCGCCGGGGCCGCTGCGCTTCTGGTCGGCGCCGTTGCCGTTCCGTGGTTCGTGACGCCGACAGTGGCAGCCGACGGGCCGCCCTCGGTCGCCGATCTCGCTGCCGGCCTGCTTGGCGCGGTGGTCAACATCTCGACGTCGCAGACGGTGAAGGGCACTGAGGGGCCGGGCGCAGTGCCGATGCCGCAGCTGCCGGAAGGCTCGCCCTTCCAGGACTTCTTCGACGATTTCTTCAAGAACCGTGGCGGCGACAAGGGCGGCGGCGGGCAAAAGGTGCAGTCGCTGGGCTCCGGCTTCGTGGTCGACGCCGAGCAGGGCATCGTAGTGACCAACAACCACGTCATTGCCGATGCCGATGACATCGAGGTGAATTTCTCCGACGGGGTGACGCTCAAGGCGACGCTGGTCGGCACCGATACCAAGACCGACGTCGCGGTGCTGAAGGTCGATCCGAAAGGGCACAAACTGACAGCCGTGAAGTTCGGCGATTCCAATAAGATGCGTGTCGGCGACTGGGTGATGGCGATCGGCAATCCATTCGGTCTCGGCGGCACGGTGACGGTCGGCATCGTCTCGGCGCGCAATCGCGACATCAATTCCGGCCCCTATGACGACTTCATCCAGACCGATGCCGCGATCAACCGCGGTAATTCCGGTGGACCGCTGTTCAACAGCAGCGGCGAGGTCATCGGCATCAACACGGCAATCATCTCGCCGTCCGGGGGCTCGATCGGCATCGGCTTCTCGATCCCATCGCAGCTTGCCTCGGGCGTAGTCGAGCAGCTTCGCCAGTTCGGCGAGACGCGGCGCGGCTGGCTCGGTGTGCGCATCCAGCCGGTGACCGACGACATTGCCGAAAGCCTGGGCATGGCGACCGCCAAGGGCGCGCTGGTTGCCGGCGTCATCAAGGGCGGGCCGGTCGACAACGGCACAATCCAGGCCGGCGACGTCATCATCAAGTTCGACGGCAAGGACATCCATGAAATGCGAGACCTGCCGCGCGTCGTGGCGGAAAGCCCGGTCGGCAAGGCCGTCGACGTGATCATCGTGCGCAAGGGCGTCGAGCAGACCGTCAAGGTGACGCTCGGCCGGCTCGAGGACGGGGAAAAGCTTGCCAGCGGTGGTGAAAACGGCAACACCGACCAGGACGACGCCGATAAGGCGCCTGCGGTCTCGACGGCTTCCGTGCTCGGCATGACGATCGGCGAGCTCAACGACGAGACGCGCACGAAGTTCGGCATCGCCGCGGATGTAGCCGGCGTCGTCGTGACCGACGTCTCCAAGGATTCGGCGGCGGCCGAACGTGGCATCCAGCCGGGGGAGGTGATCACCGAGATCGCGCAGGAATCGGTCGCAACGCCCAAGGACGTCATGGACCGGATCGGCGCGCTGAAGGAGCAAGGCCGCAAGAACGCGCTTTTGATGCTGGCGTCGAAGACCGGCGAGCTGCGTTTCGTGACGATCCGGATGGATTGAGTCCGGAAGAGCCTGCAACACTCGGATCTTGAAAGAAAAAGGGCGGCTAGCGGGCCGCCCTTTTTGTTGCCTGCCAGTCTGTCCGTGTCAGCCTGTAGAAGACATGCCGCCTGAGTGCGGTGTGCCTGTCCGGAACACCGGGATGATCGAAGTCGGAGGCTGGGTCGGCGATCATGCCCAGGCGCTCCATGACGGCGGTGGACCGGCTGTTATCCTTGACTGCGAAGGACACGATTTCGTCGAGGCCAAGTCTTTCAAAGCCATGGGCGAGCCAGGCTTCGGCTGCTTCGGTGACATAGAAGCGGCCCCAGAATTCGGGTGCCAGCCGCCAGCCGATCTCGATCGTGCCGGGCGGCAGGAAGGGCAAATGATCGGTTCGGGTTATGCCGACGAAGCCGATGCATTCACCTGTGGCTGCGATCTCAGCGGCCGCGAAGCCGAAGCCGTTGCGATCGATAGCCGCGCGCAACTCTTCCATCTTGGCGTCCGACTGGGCACGGTCGCGGCGAAACGGAAAGAATTCCATGACGCGCTCGTCGGAATTGATGCGATGGAAGAGCTCGCGGTCACGATCTTCCCAGTTGCGCAGGATCAGGCGCTCGGTGCGGATCGGCGTCATTCGACAAATTCCTCCCGACGATAACCCTGCAGATAAAGCAAGGCGGTGAGGTCGCCGTGGTCGATGCGGATCTTTGCCTCTGCTGCCACGGCCGGCTTGGCATGCAAGGCGACGCCGATGCCGGCAAGACGGATCATGTCGAGATCGTTGGCGCCATCGCCGACGGCAATGGCATCGGCAGGCGTCAGGCCGAGGCGGGCGGAAACCTCGATAAGGGCTTCGGCCTTGGCGGCGCGGCCTAGGATCGGCTCGGCGACCAAGCCGGTGAAGCGACGATCCTGCTCGATCAGCCGGTTGGCGCGATTTTCGTGGAAGCCGAGCAATGCTGCGATGCGGGTGGTGAAGATGTCGAAACCACCGGAGATCAGCGCCGTCCAGGCGCCGTTGGCCGCCATTGTCTGGACGAGCGTGCGGCCGCCGGAGGCAAGCGTCAGGCGATTGTCGACGATGCGGTCGATGATTGCGGCATCGAGACCCTTGAGCAGGGCCACGCGCTCGCGCAAGGCCGGCTCGAATGCGATCTCACCGTTCATCGATCGCGCCGTGATGGCGGCGACGCGATCCTTGACGCCGATCTCGTCGGCAAGCTCGTCGATGCATTCCTGGTCGATCATCGTCGAATCCATGTCGGCGATCAGGATCTTCTTGCGCCTGTTCCCAGCCGGCTGGACGGCTACGTCGATTGGTTCGGAAGCAAGCGCGGCATGCAGGCGGGCCGTTATTTCGGAAGCGTCGGCGGTCTCCGGCAAGTCGAGCTCGCAGGCGATGCCTTCGGCCAGCCAGCGAACAGCGCTTGCGCCGACCGACCGCGAGGCCATATTCGCTAGCGTCGGCGTCAATGCGCGGCCGGCGGGATGAGACAGAAGCGTGGCGATCAGCGGCATAGAAAATTCCAGCGGACAGGCGGGCGAAGGCCGCGTGAAGAACGCGATCCTGATAGCCGGGCCGACCGCCAGCGGCAAGTCGGCGCTCGCACTCGACCTCGCCGAGCGCAATGGCGGTGTCATCGTCAACACCGATTCAATGCAAGGCTATTCGGTGCTCGATGTGCTGACGGCGCGGCCTGGTCCTGCCGAACTCGCCCGCGTCCCCCACTTTCTTTATGGACATGTCGATCCGTCCACCGCCTATTCCACCGGCGCCTGGTTGCGTGATGTGACGACGCTGATCGACGACGGCACGTTTTCGGGGCGGCAAGTGATTTTCGTCGGCGGCACCGGGCTTTATTTCCGTGCGCTAACGGAAGGTATCTCGGAGATGCCCGACATTCCGAAGTCGATCCGCGATCGCTGGCGCTACGAGCTCCAGGAACAGGGCGCAGTGACATTGCACCGCATCCTGTTGCGCGAGGATTCTGCGGCCGGCATGATGCTGAAGCCGACGGATGGCCAGCGCATCGTGCGGGCGCTGGAGGTGCTCGACGCGTCGGGCCGTTCCATCCTGGACTGGCAGGCAGCGCGTGGCCGGCCGTTGATCGACAGGAGCAGCGCGCGGTTTTTCGTCATCGAGCCGGAGCGAGCGGCACTGGTGGAGCGGATCGATGCCCGCTTCGACCGCATGCTGGACAAGGGGGCGCTGGACGAGGTGCAACGGCTTTCAGCGCTCGGCCTCAATCCCGACCTGCCGGCGATGAAAGCAATAGGTGTTCGCGAGCTTCAGGCCGCGCTGGCCGGCGCCACCAGTTTTCCCGAGGCCATCGAGCGCGCGAAAATCGCGACGCGGCAATATGCCAAACGGCAGGCGACCTGGTTCCGGCACCAATTAGGCCCGGAATGGCAGAGATTGCGTCCTGGTGAGGGGATCGACTGGGTGATCTCACCCCCTCCTTCGAGCGCAACCTGAAAAGTCGACACCGAAGCGACATTTCGCGTTGAAGTTGTCCAGGTTAACTGTCCGTAAGCTCCCGCATGCCATAAGATTGATGGGAACTTTCCAACGGGGAGCAGATGCGTTTCCACAAGGCGGAATCAGCCTTTTTCGTCTTTATTTTTGTGATCCTGGCCGCCGGCCTGGTGATGCTTTACGCCTATGGGCTCCTGCAAACCCTGGCGGCCGACATTGGCAATACGCCTTCGGAACTCGATGAAATCGTCTATCTCAACAAGCTGCTGTTTGCGACCGGTGTGCTGCTTGCGACTGCGCTGTTCTTCGGCATTTTCTTCATCTATCCGCTGATCCGAAAGCAGGCGACGGAAGAAGGCAAGCTGCGCGCCATGACCGTTTCGCTCAGCGCGCGTTCGGAGACGCTTGAGCATGCGGCGCTCACCGATAGCCTCACCGGCATGCAGAACCGGCGTTATTTCGACGATGCGCTGAAGGAATATCTCGAAGAGTTCCGCCGCATCGAGAAACCAGTCGGGCTGATGATCCTCGACCTCGACCATTTCAAGCAGGTCAACGACAGCCACGGCCACGATGTCGGCGACGAGGTGTTGCGGGCCGTCGCCAACTGTCTCAAGGACATGACACGCTATCACGACGTGGTGGCGCGCCTGGGCGGCGAGGAGTTCGCGGTGGTCACGCCCAATATGGACGCCGAGTTGCTATCTAAATTCGCCGAGCGCATCCGCAAGGCGATCGCCAACATGTCGGTGCTGACAGGCAATGTCCGACTGAAAATCACCACCAGTGTCGGGCTTGCCGTCTGGGATCGCAAGGAAACCGCGGAGGAGTTCTATCGCCGCGCCGACCGCCAGCTCTATGAGGCAAAGAGGCAAGGACGCAACCGCGTCTGCGCCTGAAATTCCGTCATTGAATTCGTGATGCTGGCCGTCTGGTATCGTTTTCTGCGTTTCAGATGCACGCAGACCGACGTCACCCAGTCAAGCTGAGATGCTGCCTTTGCGGGGCTTGCCGGAAATAGAGGTGCTGCCGTGACTAAATCCGACCTCTCCGATCTTTATCGGGGCTATATTGCATGTCTAAATAAGCAGGATTGGCCAAATCTGGGGCGGTTTGTTCATAATGAAGTGAGCCACAACGGTCGCAAGCTCGGATTATCCGGCTATCTCGAAATGTTGGTGAGAGACTTCGACGAAATTCCCGACCTTTACTTCGACATTCAGCTATTGGTTGCCGATCCCCCTTATATAGCGAGCCGGCTAAGCTTCGACTGCGCGCCAAAGGGAACGTTCCTTGGGCTCGATGTAAGCGGGAAGAGAATCTCGTTTGCCGAGAACGTATTCTATGAGTTCCAGAGAGGGAAAATTCGCCAGGTGTGGTCAGTTATAGACAAGGCAGCCATCGAAGCTCAGCTGTGATATCTGCGAGCGCTGCCTGAAGGTTGCTCGGCTCAATCATTCTGGGGGACGCAGCCCGAAGGTCGCCGGCTTGAGGCCGTATCGCAAGTCGAAATCGTCGTTCCGCTGGGTGCGTGCGGCCGACGGCTTGCGATAGTCGGAATCGCCGGCCTGCCGGCCCGGATCGACGACTTCCGCGAAAGGCATTGCCTGCTGTGATTTAGGCACGTTGCGCAGTCGTTCGACGATCGCCACGAGGTCGACCTCGTCGCCGGTTTCGGACGGCAAGGCATTCTCGCGCTTGGCCGTGCGGGGGATCAAATCCTCGGAGAGCTTTTCGAACTTCACCCGCATCGTCGTCGCCACGCCTTCTCCGAAGGCGATGGCCTCGCGCTGGCCCATGGAAGACAGGAACGCCAGCGTCGAAGCCGACGAATCGGCAATCGCCGAGCGGATGATCGCCTGGTCCTGCTCGTTGGCGAGCCGCATGGCGAAGAACGTCGAGCATTGCGATAGGATGGTTGGGTCGAGTTCGCCCGGGCGCTGGGTGACGATGCCGAGATAGCAGCCATATTTACGGCCTTCCTTGGCGATGCGCGACAATGCGTGCCGCGTCGGCGCGAAACCGAGGCGCGGATCGGCCGGCATATAGCGATGTGCTTCCTCGCACAGGAAGAGCAGCCGCAAGCGGCCTTCGCTCCACAACGCCAGGTCGAAGGCCAGCCGCGCCAGCACCGAGCATACGGAATTGACGACCTCGGACGGCATGCCGGCCATTTCGAAGCAGGTCACCGGGCGGCCGTGATGCGGCACGCGGAAAATGTTGCCGATCGTCTCGTGGATGGTGTCCTCGATCAGGCGCGAGTTGAACATGAAACGGTACCGCGGATCGGACGCCGCCGATTCGATACGTGTCTTCAGTGACCTGAGGGTCGGGCGGTCGTTCTTGCTTTCCAGCAGTCCCATGCGCTCGTCGACCAGCTTGATAAGGTCGGCAATGCGATATGGCACCGGCGTATCGGCGGTCAGCGCGTCGGTGCTGCGCCGTAGGTAGTTGCCGGAGTTCGGATTGCGGTAGAGGTTCTTGGCCGCGGGAATGAGATCACGCAAGTGGTCGACCTCTTCCGCGACCGTCTCGCGGCCGCGAAACAGCACCTCGGCAAATTCCTCGAGCTTGAACATCCAGAAGGGCAGGTCGAGCGTCGTCGAATCGACCCTGACGCAATGTTCGGGCAACGACGCGGCGAACTCGTTGTGTGGGTCGAGGATGAGCACGCGCAGGTCGGGCCGGGCGGCGATCGACTTGCGCAAGAGCAGCGACACGGCAGTCGATTTACCGACCCCGGTGGTGCCGACGATGGCGAAATGTCGCGCCAGGGTGTCGTCGATGGCGATATTGGCGTCGATGGCCTCGTCCTGCGACAGCGTGCCGATGGTAATCGAATCACGACCGGCGAGATCGTAGACGGCCTGCAAGTCGCGGCTGCGGATACGATGGGCAATGGCGCCTATATGCGGATAGGTCATGATGCCACGGTCGAAGACCGGCTTCGCGCCGGGTTCGGCACCGTCGCGCACCTCGCCGATCAATTCGATGCTGACCTCGATCGGATTCTGGCCCTCGCTGCTCCAGGTACGGTCCGACTTGCCGATTTCGTAGACCAGGCCGACGGTTCGTGATGAACCGAGATTGATCGAGATCATCTTGCCGACGCTCCACAGGCCGGTGACCGTGCCTTCGATATCGTCGGCATAAGCGCTGATAGTGGCGCGCGCGCCATCGCATTGCACGACATTGCCCAGAATACGCTTGTCGTTCTGCTCCGCCCTGCGGCGCTCCAGCAAAGTCGATTCTCCAATGGAGGCTTCGCGTTCAACGAGCATGGACAGGCCGATCCCCTTTTCCCAAGCCATGAGCCTAGGCGAACGGGGTTAAGGTGGGATGAGGCCGGATGGTTTAACGGGCATTAAGGCGTTCGCTAAAACTGGACGAGACAGCCGTTGCGCCATGGGAAATTTCGATATATTGGATGAATGGATGGTATAATGAACGACATCTCATCGACCATCGGCAGAAGAATACATGCCGAAAGGGTGGCTCGCGGCTGGTCCCTGGCGGAATTGGCGGAGCGGTCCGATGTCTCGAAAGCCATGCTGAGCACGATAGAGCGCGGCATGACGAGCCCGACGGCGACACTCCTCGTGCGCATTGCGGCCGCCTTCGGCATGACGCTGTCCACTTTGATCGCAAGGGCGGAATTGCAAGGCGGTGGCCTGCTTCGCGCACGTGACCAGCCGGTCTGGCGCGATCCGGCTACGGGTTATGTGCGACGGCACCTTTCGCCGGTTTCGGACATGCCGTTCGAACTGATCCGGGTCCAGTTGCCGGCCGGCGCCAAGGTAAGTTTCCCGGCGGCGTCCTATGCCTTCATCAGGCAACAGATCTGGCTGATCTCCGGGCGGCTGGAATTCACCGAGGGCGAAATCGTTCACAGGCTCGAACCCGGCGACTGCCTGGCGCTCGGCGCGCCATCCGATTGCGTCTTTCACGCTCCGGGGCCGGACGCCGCCGACTATCTGGTCGCGTTGGCCAGGAGTTGAGGTGAAAGCGCGCCGTCCGAAACGCTCCGACAATGGCGGTCCGCCGCTCGACGACCATGACGGTCCGCCCTGGGGCAAGGGCGACCCCTATGTCTTTCTTGCCTGGCGGACCGCCCATGCCCAGGCATGGAAAGTGCCGAGCCGCGAGATCATGCTGATGCGGCTGGACAAGGCCGAGCGGCTGGGCCACCTACGAGGAATACACGCTCGAACTGCTGGAACGCGGGCGACATCTGCAAGAGAAAGACGCCGATCGCATCGCGGAAATCCGCCGTGCCAGGAAGCGGAAGCGGACCAGTCATTTCGACTGACGGACGGTGCAGGGGAACCACATGAGTTCGATCGAAATCAGGCCACTCACCAGCATTGGCGGAACGCAAAAAATGCTGGCGGATCTGCTGATCGGGACAGTCGCTGCCGGCGGCTCGGTCAGCTTCATGCATCCGCTGGCGCCGGAGATGGCCGCGGCCTTCTGGAACAAGTCGCTTCAGGCGGCTGCCAGAGGCGAAAGGGCGGTGCTTGGGGCCTGGAACGGCGAGTCTCTGGTCGGCACCGTCACCTTGCTGCTCGACTGCCCTCCCAACCAGCCGCACCGGGCCGAGATCGCCAAGCTGATGACCAGCCTCGAATATCGCGGCAGGGGCATCGCAACCCGCCTGATGGAGGCGGCGGAAGCCGTTGCCGTGGAGAAAGGCCGCACGCTGTTGGTCCTCGACACGGCAAAAGAGGACGGGGCTTCCGGCCTCTATGAAAAGCTCGGCTTCACGCTGGCCGGCGAAATACCGGATTATGCGCTGCAGCCGCATGGCGGGCTGACAGGCACCCTCATCTACTGGAAACGCATCGGTTCAGCCTGATCAGGCCCGTGCACATTCGCCGTTGACAGCGGCGTCAAACCAATTCTATTGTCCGCCACCATGAAAAAGGCACTCATTCTCGTAGGAAAGCGCGTGGGCAAGGCGGTGTAACCGCCGGGCGATGACCTCCCATGCGCAAGACACAGGCTCCCTCGGGGGCCTTTTTTATTGCCCGAAATACGACTAAACGACCAGCAATCGCCCGACGGCGAACAGTACGGGACCAGACCGATGAGCAGTGGACAGAATGAGCGGCGCGAAATGCCAAGAACTGAAATGACTGGCGCCGAAATGGTGGTGCAGGCGCTGAAGGACAATGGCGTCAAGCATGTTTTCGGCTATCCGGGCGGCGCGGTTCTGCCAATCTACGATGAAATCTTCCAGCAGGACGAGGTCGAGCACATCCTCGTCCGCCACGAGCAGGGCGCCGGCCACGCGGCGGAAGGCTATGCGCGCTCGACCGGCAAGGCCGGCGTCATGCTGGTGACCTCGGGGCCGGGCGCCACCAATGCGGTGACGCCGTTGCAGGACGCGCTGATGGACTCGATCCCGCTGGTCTGCCTGACCGGCCAGGTGCCGACTTCGCTGATCGGCTCGGATGCGTTCCAGGAGTGCGACACGGTCGGCATCACGCGGCCCTGCACCAAGCACAACTGGCTGGTGAAAGACGTCAACGAGCTCGCGGCAACGATCCACGAGGCCTTCCATGTGGCAACGACAGGCCGCCCCGGTCCGGTCGTCGTCGACATTCCGAAGGACGTTCAGTTTGCCAAGGGCATCTATGTCCCGCCGCAGACGGCGCCACGCACCAGCTACCAGCCGAAGGTTCAGGGCGATCTGGAAAAGATCAAGGCGGCGGTCGAGCTGATGGCCGGCGCCAGGAAGCCGATCATCTATTCGGGCGGCGGCGTCGTCAATTCCGGCCCGGAGGCGAGCCATTTGCTGCGCGAGCTGGTCGACCTCACCGGCTTTCCCATCACCTCGACGCTGATGGGCCTCGGTGCCTACCCCGCGTCGGGCAAGAACTGGATGGGCATGCTCGGCATGCACGGCACGTATGAAGCAAATATGGCGATGCACGATTGCGACGTCATGCTCTGCATCGGCGCGCGCTTCGACGACCGCATCACCGGGCGGCTGACGGCGTTTTCGCCGAATTCGAAGAAGATCCACATCGACATTGACCCGTCGTCGATCAACAAGAACGTCCACACCGACGTGCCGATCATCGGCGATGTCGGGCGTGTGCTGGAGGATCTGGTGCGGCTGTGGCGGGCAACCGCCAAGGCCGACAAGAAGGCGCTTCACCCGTGGTGGGAGCAGATCGCCAAATGGCGCGCCCGCGATTCGCTCGCCTACAAGATGAACCACGAGGTGATCATGCCGCAATATGCCGTCCAGCGGCTCTATGCGCTGACCAAGGACCTCGATACCTACATCACCACCGAGGTCGGCCAGCATCAGATGTGGGCGGCACAGCACTATCATTTCGAGAAGCCGAGCCGCTGGATGACCTCTGGCGGACTGGGCACGATGGGCTACGGCCTGCCGGCCGCGCTCGGTGTGCAGATCGCGCATCCGGATGCGCTGGTCATCGATATCGCGGGCGATGCTTCGGTGCAGATGACGATGCAGGAGATGAGCGCGGCGGTGCAGCACGAGGCGCCAATCAAGATCTTCATCCTCAACAACCAATATATGGGCATGGTGCGGCAGTGGCAGCAGCTGCTGCACGGCAACCGGTTGTCGCATTCCTACACCGAGGCGATGCCGGATTTCGTCAAGCTCGCCGAAGCCTACGGCGGCCACGGCATTCGCTGCGACAAGCCGGATGAACTCGACGACGCCATCACGGAGATGATCGCGGTCAAGAAGCCTGTCCTGTTCGACTGCCGCGTGGCGACGCTCGCCAACTGTTTCCCGATGATCCCGTCCGGAAAGGCGCATAACGAGATGCTGTTGCCTGACGAGGCGACCGACGAAGCCGTGGCCAACGCGATCGACGCCAAGGGCAGGGAACTGGTATAGCCCGCAACTGCTGAAAGCAGGTTAACAACATGACGAAGTCAGCAAGGGCATTTTGGTTGATGTTGCACAACATGGTTGGTGTGCTGTGCGCATTTTTAATCGTCCTTGCCGTCAATGACACGGCGATAGCCCAGGATGTCCTTAGGGTGCGAGGAACGACTGTATCGCTAGCTCCCCCGAAAGGTTTCGAGCCCGCGGGAGATTTTGCCGGTTTTGTGAACCATGACATAAAGGGAACGATCGCAGTTACCGAATTACCCAAAGAGGCGTTCGGTCAAATGTCATCGCTTTTTTCAGATATCGGCAAAATAAATGAAAAATTCTCCAGCGGGGGCATCAAAGCAAATACTCTCGAGTGGCTGAAGATAAATACAGGGGGATCTATCCCGCTTATACATGGCACGCAGAGCACTTTGGACGGCCGTTTTGACAAGTGGATGGCTCTGTATGGCGGAAACAAAACATCCTTAGTGACCCTGCAAGTCATGGAACCAAATTCCCTTGAACCTTCAATCGTCAAGGCTGTCTTTGCTTCGGTGAAGACCGGAATTGTGGCATCGGAAGAGGAGCAGCTTTCGCTCTTGCCATTTGAACTCAAGGTGGTCGAACCCTTTCGGTTCATAGGCACACCGGCAGGCGCGGGAGTGCTGCTCACTGTCGGTCCAAACGATTTGAACTCCGGCAATATGCAACCGATCTTGCTTGTGATTCATCAAGCAGGACCAGTGGCACCCGACAGCCTGGAGAAAATGGCTGAAACCCAGCTCAGGACTACGTCAAGCTTCAGGGCTGCGGAGATCCGGTCAATCAGGCCAATAAAGTTTGCCGGTGCAGAGGGTATTTTGCTTGAGGGCACAGTCACCTTGGATGGGAGCATCAAGCAGTTCTCCCAGCGCTTCAGCATTGGAAAAGCCGGCCTCTTTTTGCGTTTGGTTGTGATGGGCAATGAAGCGCAAATGCAAGAATTGCGGGATGTGGTCGAACATATTGCATCTTCAGTCGCCTTCAAAAGCTGACGGGAGCCTCTGCTAAGGAAGCTTGCTCTAGGAACAATTATGGAAAAGCCGCTATAGGCAAAGGCCGCAAAAGTATCTCGGCCGTGTTGGACAACCAAACATCGAGGATAGAAAAGTCACCCCATGAACGCACAGTTGCAACCGACCGGCTCCGCCTATTTCATAGCCAAGGAGACGGAAAAACCAGAGAACCACACGCTTTCGGTCCTCGTCGACAACGAGCCGGGCGTGCTTGCCCGGGTCATCGGCCTGTTCTCCGGACGTGGCTACAACATCGAGAGCCTGACGGTCTCGGAAACCGAGCACGAAAAGCACCTGTCGCGCATCACCATCGTGACGCGCGGCACGCCGCACGTGCTGGAGCAGATCAAGCACCAGCTCGAGCGCATCGTGCCGGTGCACCGTGTCGTCGATCTCACCGTGCGGTCGCAGGAATTCGGACAGGAGCGGCCACTGGAGCGGGAACTCGCGCTGGTCAAGGTCGCCGGCACCGGTGAAGCGCGCGTCGAGGCGCTTCGGCTCGCCGATGCATTCCGTGCCAGCGTCATCGATGCCAACACCGAGCATTTCATCTTCGAGATCACCGGCAAGGGCTCCAAGCTCGATCAGTTCATCGCCATCATGAAACCGCTCGGGCTGGTTGAAATCTGCCGTACCGGAGTGGCGGCGATGAACCGCGGCCCGCAAGGGATGTGATCGTCCGGCGCTGGGGCTCTATGTCGTCGCTTTGCCACCGATCGCATTGATTAGGGGAACAGCATAACATTCGACGCATTTTTCGCCTTGCTAGTCTATGCCTTCGTGACCTCGATCACGCCGGGCCCGAACAACTTCATGCTTTTGGCCTCGGGCGTGAATTTCGGCTTGGGCAAGACGGTGCCACACATGCTCGGCATCGGCTTCGGCTTCCTCGTGCTGTTGCTTGCCGTAGGCTTCGGGCTTGGCGCCGTGTTGACGGCCTTTCCGGTGCTGCATACCGGATTGAAGATCGCCGGCGGCCTCTACCTGCTTTATCTCGCCTGGAAGATCGCCACGTCGCGCTCGCTCGGCGGCGAAGGCGAGGCGAAGGGCCAGCCGATGCGCTTCATCGAGGCTGCGGCTTTCCAGTGGGTCAATCCCAAGGCTTGGGTGATGGCGATTACAGCCATGGCCTTCTATACCAATCCGGAACGTCCGTTTGTTTCGGTGGTGCTGATCGCGGCCGCTTTCGCCGTCGTCATGCTGCCGAGCATTTCGACCTGGGCCGGTTTTGGTATGGCGCTGCGCGGTTTTCTGGCAGATGCGGTGCGGCTCAAATGGTTCAACATCGCCATGGGCGTGATGCTGGCGGCGACGCTGTGGCCAATGCTGCGTTAGCTGCCGTTTTATTGTGCACTGCACATTAAATCTTCGTAATGACGGGTTTTGGCCCTTTTTCGCCTTCGGCATCCTCTATTATCTCGCAAAAGCGCGGCAAGAGGCTGCGAGTTGAGCTAGACTGCGGCCACCGGATAACGGCGTGTCGGATCGAGAGGCCTTCTGTCGATGCGCGGAAAGATCGTATTTGCGGTGATCGCTGCAGCCTGCGTTTCCGCGGCGTGGCTCTATCTTTCGCCCAGCGCGATGAGCGGTCTTCAGCAGATGCTGTCGGCGAAGCAGACGGCGGCGGCGGACAAGCCCGCTGCAGCGGCAAATGCCGCGCGTTCGACTTCGGTGGTTGCCGCCACCGCTTCGACGGCCGATTTCCCGGTCCGGCGTTATGCCATCGGTTTCGTGTCCTCTCCTGCCGTGGTCAGCATCAACGCGCGGATATCGAGTCAGATCGTCGCAATCGCGGTCAGGGACGGACAGATGGTGAAGGCTGGCGACCTTCTGTTCTCGCTGGATGACCGTTCGTTGAAGGCGCAACTGGCACGCGATCAGGCGACGCTCGCGAAAGACCAAGCGCTGCTTGCCAGCGCCACGGCCGATCTTCAGCGCGCCAAAAATCTCGTCGCCAGGCAGGCCGGGACACAGCAAACCTACGATCAGGCTGTCGCGGCGCAGAAATCCGCCGCGGCCACCGTCGACGCCGACAAGGCAATGATCGATGCGGACCAAATCCAGCTTGGCTTCGCCACAATCAGGGCACCGATCTCCGGCAGGCTTGGCGCGGTCAGCGTCGCCGTCGGCGATCTCGTCACCACCAGCAACGGCAGCAGCACGTCGACCCCGCTGGTGACGATCACGCAGGTCGACCCGCTGCAGGTGAATTTCAATCTCCCCGAAAGCGATCTTGCCTTGCTGCACAAGGCGCTGGCGGCGCCGCAGCAAGGTGCGGTGACGCTGACCAAGGATGGCGACCCCAAGCCGATCGGCAAGGGAACGCTGGACTTCGTCGATTCCAGCGTAGACACGGCGTCCGGCACGATCGCAACGCGGGCCAGCGTGCCCAACGCCGATCTTTCGCTGTGGCCGGGCCAATATGTCAACGTCGTGCTCGATGCCGGCATCATGCCACAAATGACGTCCGTTCCGACGGTCGCCGTTCAGCCCAGCCAGAAGGGCCCGTTTGTCTATGTGATCAAGCCGGACAACACCGTTGAAATGCGGCCGGTGCAGGTCGCGCTGACGGAAGGCACCAACACCGCGATCAGCCAAGGATTGAAAAGCGGCGAGCGTGTCGTCGTCGAAGGCCAGACCAAGCTGAAGAACGGCGCGGCGGTGCGCGAAGGCAAGGCTTCGACCGGCACCGGCGACCAGGCGGCTCCGAAGGTTGCCGAGGCTGACCGGACGGGCGGAACACAGCCATGATTTCCGAATTCTGCATCCGCAGGCCCGTCGCCACGCTGCTCATGTCGTTCGCCCTGGTTCTGGGCGGACTATTTGCTTACAAATTCCTACCGGTCGCGGCGCTGCCAAGCGCGGAATTTCCGGTGGTCAATGTCTCGGCCTCGCTGCCCGGGGCTTCGCCGGAAACCATGGCGACCTCGGTGGCAACGCCGCTGATCAAGCAGTTTGCCACTATCGCCGGCATCGATTCGATTTCGACGACCAACTCGCTCGGCTCGACCTCGATCGCCATTCAGTTCGTGCTCAACCGCGACATCGATGCGGCCGCCGCCGATGTGCAGGCGGCGATCGCACGCACGCAACGACAATTGCCGCCGGAGATGACCAGCCCGCCGAGCTATCGCAAGGTCAATCCAGCCGACGCGCCGATCCTGCTGATGTCGCTGGTCAGCGACACCATTCCGCTGACCGATCTCGACGCGTTTGCCGAGAATGTGATCTCGCCGTCGCTCTCGACGATCGACGGCGTTGCGCAGGTTTCGATCTACGGCCAGCAGAAATATGCCGTGCGCGTCCAGATCGATCCGACGGCGCTCGCCGCTCGCGGCATCTCGATCGACCAGCTGCAGACGGCCATTGCTTCGGCCAACAGCAACACGCCGCTCGGCGTGCTCAAGAACAACAAACAGCAGCTGACCATTGCCGCGAACACTCAACTGACCAATGCGGCGGGGTTCTCCAACATCATTATCGCCACCAAGAACGGCCATCCCGTACGGCTCGGCGAGGTGACACGCGTCATCGATTCGGTCGAGACCACGACTACGGCAAGCTGGTATGACGGCACCCGAGCCATCATCATGGCGGTGCAGCGCCAGCCGGATGCCAACACCGTCGATGTCGTCGACCGCGTTAAGGCGATGCTGCCTTCCTTCGAGGGTCAGATGCCGGCAGCGGCGAGCATCCAGTTGCTCAATGACCGCTCGACGTCGATCCGCGAGGCGGTCGATGACGTGCAGTTCACGCTGCTGCTCACCATCGCGCTGGTGGTGATGGTGATCTTCCTCTTCCTGCGCCGGGTGACGGCCACGGTCATCCCGGCAGTGGCGGTACCGATTTCGCTCATCGCCACGCTGGGCGTGATGTATGTGTTCGGGTTTTCCATCGACAACGTCTCATTGATGGGGCTGACGCTGGCGGTCGGCCTTGTCGTCGATGATGCCATCGTCATGCTGGAAAATATTTTCCGGCATATGGAGGAGGACGGGCTCTCGGCCCTCGAAGCGTCGCTCAAGGGCGCTCGCGAAATCGGCTTCACCATCATTTCGATCTCGATCTCGCTGGTCGCCGTGTTCATTCCGGTCCTGTTGATGGGCGGCGTGATCGGGCGCATCTTCAACGAATTCGCAGTGGTGGTGACGGTCGCCATCCTGGGGTCGATGTTCGTCTCGCTGACGTTGACGCCGATGCTGTGCTCGCGGCTGTTGTCATTGTCGAAAGCCGAGCGGGAAGCAGTGCACGGGGAAGGCCCTAGGCAAAACGTCTTCATACGGGGCTATGACTGGCTGCTGACATTCTGCCTGCGTCACAATTTCCTGGTTTTCCTTGTATTCCTCGTGACCGCCGGGCTGTCCGTGTGGCTGATCCAGATCTCGCCGAAGGGCTTCTTCCCGCAGGAGGATATCGGCCAGGTCTCGGTGACGACCATTGCGCGCCAGGACATTTCGTTTGACGCCATGGTGAAGCTTCAGGGGCAAGTGGCTGGTGTCTTCACCCATTCGCCCTATGTCGCGCATGTCGGCTGGTCGGCGGGCAGTGGAAACAATGCCCTCAACCAGGGCCGGCTGTTTGTGCAGCTGAAAGACAAGGATCAGCGCCCCAACATCGACAAGGTGCTTTCGGATCTGCGGCGCCAGCTTGCCAATGTGCCCGGCATCGAAACCTACATGCAGCCGGTGCAGAACCTGCGGCTCGGCGCGCGTTCTTCGGCGAGTGCCTACCAGCTTGCCGTGCAGGGCCTCGATACCGGCCTGACGAACGTCTGGGCGCAAAGGCTTACGGACGCGATGACCGCCGATCATGCCGCCTTCTCCGACGTCACCAATGACCTGCAGAACAACGCGCTGCAGGCGACGCTGGTGATCGACCGCGACAAGGCGGCGAACCTCGGTGTCGATACCGACACGTTGCGCTCCAGTCTCTATGGCGGTTTCGGCACCCAGCAGGTGTCGACCATGTTCGGTTCGGCCGACAGCTACGACGTGTTCATGGAACTCGATCCGAAGATCGAGTGGTCGCCCGAGCGGATGCTGGCGATCAAGGTGAGAACGGCGAGCGGCAACCTGGTGCCGCTCGGCGCGTTCGCCCGTGTCGATCGGACCGCCGGCGCTTTGACCGTCAATCAGCTCGGCCAGCTTCCGGCTGTGACCGTCTCCTACAATCTGCCGCAGGGCGTACCCCTCGGCGATAGCGTAAGCCACATCAATGCGCTGAAGGAAAAGATCGGCATGCCGCCGACGATCTCGACCACTTTCTCGGGCACGGCGAAGACCTTCCAGGATTCGCTTTCCAACCAGGGACTGCTGATCGGCGGCGCGATCCTGACCATCTATATCGTGCTCGGCATGCTCTATGAGAGCTTCATCCATCCGCTCACCATCCTGACCGGGCTTCCATCAGCGGTGCTGGGCGCGCTGGTGGCATTGCGGCTGGCGGGGATGGATCTGTCGGTGATTGCCGTGATCGGCATCCTGATGCTGATCGGCATCGTCAAGAAGAACGGCATCATGATGATCGACGTGGCGCTGGAACTCAGGCGCGAGGGAATGTCGCCCGTCGAATCCATCCACAAGGCCTGCCTGATGCGCTTCCGGCCGATAATGATGACCACGCTTGCCGCGCTGATGGGCACCATCCCGATCGCGCTCGGCACGGGCGCCAGCGCGGAATTGCGCCAGCCTCTCGGCGTGGCGGTGGTCGGCGGTCTTGTCGCCTCGCAGGCACTGACGCTGTTCGTCACACCCGTCATCTACGTCTACATGGAGCATTTTTCCGGCTGGCTGGTCAGGCTGTGGGCGCGGCGCCGGGGCGAGCCGAGCCCGCTCGAGATGGTTGACCAGCCGTCACTGTTCGACGATGAGGAAGAACCGGTGCCGCAGAAGGCGGCAGCTGAGTAGCGCTGTCCCAAGCCGTGGTGCTTGCGGCCGGGCGTCCGCGATCGTAATTTGACGCCATGCCGCACAATCACGACCACGACAACGAGCTTGATCCTTTTGCGGCGCGCGTGCGCGCGCTGGAGACGATTCTGACCCGCAAGGGGCTGATTGATCCGGCGGCGATCGACGTCATCGTCGATACCTATGGGACCAAGATCGGGCCGCGCAACGGCGCAAAAGTGGTGGCGAAGGCCTGGGTTGATCCCGGGTTTGCAGCATGGCTGAAGCGTGATGCAACTGCGGCCATCGAATCGCTCGGCTACACCGGCCGGCAAGGCGAGCACATGCAGGCGGTGTTCAACACGGCCGACACACACAACCTCGTCGTCTGCACCCTATGCTCCTGCTATCCGTGGTCGGTGCTCGGCCTGCCGCCGGTCTGGTACAAGGCGCCGCCCTACCGTTCGCGCGCAGTGATCGACCCGCGCGGCGTGCTCGAGGAATTCGGTCTGACCTTGCCGGCGACCACGACAATCCGGGTGTGGGACTCGACCGCCGAGGTGCGCTATCTCGTGGTGCCTATGCGCCCCAGGGGTACGGAGGACTGGGATGAGGTACGGCTCGCCGATCTGGTGACGCGCGATGCCATGATCGGCACCGCAATGGCGCGGGAGCCGGGATGAACGGGCCGCAGGATCTCGGCGGCCAGATGGGTTTCGGGCCGGTCGCGCCCGAGAAGGATGAACCATACTTTCATGCCGCCTGGGAAGCGCGGGCGCTTGGCGTGACGTTGTGCGCCGGCGCCATGGGCGCCTGGACTATCGACGAGAGTCGGCACGCGCGGGAATCGCTGCATCCAGGGGATTATTATGCCTCCAGCTACTACCAGATATGGATCAAGGCGCTGGAAGTGCTGCTCAAACGCCACGGTTTCGTCAGCGACCGCGATCTGGCTACGGGCCATGCGGTTGACCCGGCAGCGACACCCAAACGGGTGCTGAAGGCTAAAGATGTTCCGGCGGTGCTGGCCAAGGGCGGGCGCTGCGACCGGCCTGTCGCCGGCCCGCCGCGTTTCAAGGCGGGCGACCTCGTGCGAACCAGGAATTTTCATCCGACCGGCCACACCAGGCTGCCGCGCTATGCACGCGGCAAGCGAGGCGTCGTCGAGGCTGTGCGCGACGGCTTTGTCTTTCCCGACACCAATGCGCACGGCCAGGGCGAAAACCCGCAATGGGTCTATAGGGTGGCCTTCACCGGCGGCGAAATCTGGGGCGCGGGCGCCGACCCGACAGTTGTCGTGTCGATCGATGCCTGGGAGAGCTACCTTGAGCCGGCGTGAGACGGGCTCAATCGCCGCCGTGCTGCCCGCCGGTGTCGAGGCGCCGGTTTTCGCCGAGCCGTGGCAAGCAGAGGCCTTTGCTATGACGGTAGCACTGCACGACAACGGGCTGTTTTCGTGGAGCGAATGGGCGGATGCTTTGTCGGCAGAGGTGAAGCAGCCGGGCGCCGCGCGCAACGGCCGCGATTATTACGAGCACTGGCTGGCGGCGCTGGAAAAGCTGCTTGCCTCGAAAGGTCTTGCTGCGAAGACCGATGTCGATGCGATAGCCGCTGCCTGGGAACGCGCTGCGCATGCAACGCCGCATGGCATGCCGATCCTGCTGGAGAACGATCCACAACGGGCTGGGTAAGCCGCGGTCGGCCGGCGTTGTTCTCTTTACGTTCCGGTTCGTCGCTGATAGCCTGATCCTGTGGCAGGCGGCGTGATTGCAGGCGATGAAGTTGATGGTGACGGCAGTCACCTTGTCTTTCCCTCGCGAATCCGGTCTGTCGCGCTGATGGAATTCTCTCCTCAACAGGACGAGGCGCTCAAGGCGGTGGCCGGCTGGCTGAAAGCCGGCAAGCCGCAGCTATTCCGGCTGTTCGGCTATGCCGGCACCGGCAAGACGACGCTGGCGCGCTATTTCGCCGAGCATGTCGACGGCCAGGTGCAGTTTGCCGCCTTTACCGGCAAGGCGGCGCAGGTGCTGCGTTCCAAGGGCGCGGTCAATGCCCGCACCATCCATTCGCTGATCTACCGGCCGAAAGGCGAAGAATCGGTAGCGGACGAGGTGACCGGCAAGACCTCGATGTCGCCGACCTTTTCGCTCAACCGGCAAAGCCCGATCTCGCGGGCCAAGCTCGTCGTCATCGACGAATGCTCAATGGTCGACGAGCAGCTTGGCCGTGACCTGATGAGCTTCGGCACGCCGATTCTGGTGCTCGGCGATCCCGGCCAGTTGCCGCCGATCTCGGGCGGCGGCTTCTTCACAGACCATGAGCCGAACACTCTGCTCACCGAAATCCATCGCCAGGCGCGCGACAACCCGATCATCCGGCTTGCGCTCGATGTGCGCGAGGGCCGCGAGTTCATGCGCGGCGACTATGGCGCGGCGCAAGTGATCGGCAAGGAAGACGTCACCCAGGAATTGGTGCTGAAGGCGGACCAGGTACTGGTCGGCACCAACCGTACGCGCCGTCGCTATAACCAGCGGCTGCGCGAGCTGAAAGGGTTCAATGCCGACTATCCGCAAGCCGGCGACAAGCTGGTCTGCCTGCGCAACGATCCGGCCAAGGGACTGCTCAACGGTTCGCTGTGGAAGGTGATGACCTCTTCGCGCGAGACGGTCAAGCCCGGCATCAATCTGCTGGTTTCGCCGGAGGAAGATGACCCGGATCGCGGCGTCGCCAAGATCAAGCTGCTCAAGGCGGCATTCGAAGACCCGGACGCTGACATTCCCTGGCAGCAGAAGAAGCGTTTCGACGATTTCGACTATGGCTATGCGCTGACCGTGCACAAGGCGCAGGGCTCGCAATGGAACGAGATCGTGCTTTTCGACGAAAGCTGGGCATTCAAGGAAACCCGGCAGCGTTGGCTCTACACCGCGATCACGCGCGCGGCCGAACGGCTGACGATCGTCCGATAGGGCGGCCGTATCAGCGCTCGGCGATCGGTCTGGCGCCTAGCCATTCCCAGGCGGCCGCTTCGTCCTTGGCCTCGAAATGCCGGAGTTCGATAGGCAAGGAGGCGGGCAAAAACGCTCTTGCCTCCACTATCCAGTTCGGCTCACCGACCGCCGCGCAGCGGCTGATATGCTCTACCGCATGAGCTATGCCCTGTTCGATCGTCTCGTCCGATACGTCGGTCCAGTCGACACCCTCATGGTCGATCAGGCGCACCAGCGCGTCGATTCTCGGGTGCAGCGCGTAGGCCGCCTCCAGCAATCCGAACAGGTTTTCGGCGTCGGCCGCCGCGACATGGCCGACGACATCGATGGCGAAGAGATCTTCGCGATCGGTGTCGATGCGGCGCACCGCCGGAACGTCGTCGAGAAAATTCAACAGGGAACTCCTTGCGTTCGATTTCTTCGTTCCCCTTGGAACACCTGAAACCCTCTGTCTGTTCCCCCTAAAGACGGTATAGATGCGCGCCGAGATCAGCCTGGAGCCGTGCAAATGCCTGCAAAGCTTTCCGTCAACCTCAATGCCGTCGCCATGCTGCGCAACCGGCGCGATCTGCCGTGGCCAAGCGTGAAAGGGCTCGGACGCATCGCCCTTGCCGCTGGCGCGCATGGGCTGACGGTGCACCCGCGGCCCGACGAGCGGCACACCAGGCATTCCGATTTGCCTGAGATCAGGGCGCTGATCGACGACCAATTCCCGAATGCCGAATTCAACATCGAGGGCTATCCGACCGAGGAGTTCCTGGCGCTTGTCGAAAAGCATCAGCCGGAGCAGGTGACGCTGGTGCCCGACGACCCGGCGCAGGTGACTTCCGACCATGGCTGGAACTTCGCCGCCGAGGCTGCGTTCCTGACACCGGTCGTCAAGCGCCTGAAGAAGGGAGGCTTTCGCGTGTCGCTGTTTTCGGATCCGGATCCCGCTGGCGTGAACGCCGCTCGCGACACCGGCGCCGATCGGATCGAACTCTATACGGGTCCATACGGCAGCTATCATTCCGATTCGGCAAAAGCGGCGAAGGAATTGGAGAAATTGGGAAAGACGGCGGATGCCGCACTGGCAGCGGGGCTCCAGGTCAATGCCGGGCACGACCTTGTGGTGAGCAATTTGCCGGCACTGGCCAGGCGCATCCCGGCATTGGCCGAAGTGTCGATCGGACATGGGTTGACAGCCGATGCGTTGGAGTATGGCATGGCCGCAACGGTCAGGCGGTTTCTGAAGGCTTGTGGCTGGTAGAGAGAGGCGAGCCGATAGGCCATGCGTTCCGGCACGGCAGCGCGTCCTTTCCATCCCGCAGCATAGAGCACCGCACGTCTATGGGAGTGTCGTCCATGGCCCTTGCCCACGCTGGTAGCGAGGCAGAACCCATCGAACAATCCAGCCACTCCAAGGCCGAGCAGCACAGCACTAGAGTTTTGATGCTGGGCGCGCTGGGCGTGGTTTACGGCGATATCGGCACGAGCCCAATCTATGCGTTTCGGGAAGCGCTGCACGCATCGTCGGGACCGGTTGCGCGCAACGACGTCCTTGGCGTGCTGTCGCTTATCGTTTGGGCGCTGACGATCATCGTCACGATAAAATACGTCGCTTTCGTGCTCAGAGCCGACAACAAGGGCGAGGGCGGCACGTTGTCGCTGATGTCGCTTGCGCGCAGCGCTTATCCCAATGGAGCCAAGCTCATCCTGGGAATCGGGCTCTGCGGCGCGGCGCTGTTTTTCGGCGACGCCATCATAACGCCGGCCATCTCCGTGCTTTCGGCGGTCGAAGGCCTTGAAGTGGTGACCCCGACGCTTGAAACCTATGTGGTTCCGATTACGCTGATCATCCTTGCAATGCTTTTTGCCGTGCAACGCTTTGGCACCAGCAGGGTGGCGGCCGTGTTCGGGCCGGTGACGGCAACGTGGTTCCTGGCCATCGGCGTCGCCGGAGTCTACCACCTGCTGGACGACCCCTCGGTCCTGCTGGCGATCAATCCGTATTACGCGGTCGCTTATCTGGCCAATACGCCCACCGGCGCTTTCGTCACCGTCGGGGCCGTGTTCCTGGCGGTCACCGGAGCCGAGGCCCTCTATGTCGACCTCGGCCATTTCGGGCGCAGGCCGATCGTGCTGGCATGGTTTTCCGTGGTGTTCCCTTGTTTGCTCCTCAACTATTTCGGACAAGGCGCGTTCGTTCTGGCCAACGGCGGCAAACCCACCAATCCATTCTTCCAGATGCTGCCCGATTGGGCCTTGATGCCCATGGTTGGGTTGGCCACCGCAGCGACGGTGATTGCCAGCCAGGCGGTGATCTCCGGCGCTTTCTCGCTGACCCGCCAGGCGGTCCAGCTCAATCTGCTGCCGCGCATCGAGGTGCAGCATACTTCCGAGATGCAGTCTGGCCAGATTTACATGCCGCGGGTCAATCTGGTGGTCGCGCTGGGCGTGATGCTGTTGGTGGTCGGCTTTGGCAGTTCGAGTTCGCTGGCTTCCGCCTATGGCATTTCGGTGACTGGCGAAATGCTGATGACAACCATCCTGCTGTTCGTGGTGATGCGGTTCCGGTGGAAATGGCAGCTTGCACTGGCGGCGGCGCTCACACTGCTGTTCGGCACGATCGATACCGGATTTTTCCTCGCAAACGTCGCGAAGGTCCTCGAAGGCGGGTGGGTGTCGATCACAGTCGCTTGCGGCATGGGGCTGATCATGTCCACCTGGATCCGCGGCACCCGCTATTTGTTCGACAAGACGCGCCGGAACGAGATCCCGCTCGATTTCCTTGCCGGCAATCTGCTGAAGAAGAAACCGCATTTGGTATCAGGCACCGCGGTGTTCCTGACCAGCGACCCGCTGAGCGCGCCGACGGCGCTGATGCACAGCCTGAAGCACTACAAGGTGCTGCACGAGCAGAACGTCATCCTTTCCGTGGTGACAGCACCGCAGCCGGTGGTGCCGGACAGCGACCGGGTCAAGATGGAGCCGATCAACGAGCTGTTCATGCGGGTGACGCTGACCTTCGGCTATATGGAGCAGCCCAACATCCCGCGCGCGCTGGCAATCTGCCGCAAGCAGGGCTGGAAGTTCGACATCATGACGACGTCCTTCTTCCTGTCGCGGCGCTCGCTCAGGGCCTCACCGAATTCCGGCATGCCCGTCTGGCAGGACAAGCTGTTCATCGGCTTGGCGCGCACGGCGGCCGATGCGACGGAGTATTTCCAAATCCCGACCGGACGTGTCGTTGAGATCGGGACGCAGGTGGCTATTTAAAAGCGTGTCCGTTGCGACATTCCAGGTGGTCTGCCGATCGGACTGAGTCTGCCAAGTCGCGGAGGACTCGCAATATCGGGACGGAGCCATTACGTGACGGCACTTGATATTGCAGCGCAGCAAGCGTAGAGCACCGCCCGCTTATCGGAGTGTCGTCCATGGCCCTTACCAATGCTGGTAACGAGGCAGAACCTGTCGAACAATCGAGCCATTCCGAGGTCGAGCAGCACAGCACCAAGGTGCTGATGCTGGGCGCGCTCGGCGTGGTTTACGGCGATATCGGGACCAGCCCGATCTATGCATTTCGCGAGGCGTTGCATGCATCAGCCGGTGGCAACGTCGCCAACCGTGGCGACATCCTCGGCGTACTCTCGCTGATCATCTGGTCGCTGACGATCACCGTCACCATCAAATACATCATGTTCGTCCTTCGTGCCGACAATCGCGGCGAGGGCGGCGTGCTGTCGCTGATGGCGCTGGCGCGCAACAGTTTCCCGACGCGCTCGGCGGTGATCCTCGGCATCGGCATCGTCGGCGCGGCGCTTTTTTTTGGCGACGCCGTCATTACGCCGGCGATCTCGGTGCTATCGGCAGTCGAAGGTATGAATGTCGTCACGCCGACCTTCCAGCCCTATGTGGTGCCGCTGACACTGGCCATCCTGGCGATCCTGTTTGCGGTACAGCGATTCGGCACCGGCGGCGTAGGTTTGGTGTTCGGGCCAGTCACCGCGCTGTGGTTCCTGGCCATCGGCCTTTCCGGCATTAATCACATCATCGCCGATCCGGAAATCCTGCTGGCGATCAGCCCGCATTATATCGTGTCGTTCCTAGTCAACTCGCCCGATGTCGCCTTCGTCACGGTTGGTGCAGTCTTCCTCGCCGTCACCGGGGCCGAGGCGCTTTATGCCGACCTCGGCCATTTCGGCCGTAAGCCGATCGTGCTCGCCTGGCTGGCAATCGTGTTCCCTTGTCTGCTGCTCAACTATGTCGGGCAAGGCGCCTTCGTGCTGGCAAATGGCGGCGTTGTCGGCCATCCATTCTTCGAGATGAACCAGGGCTGGACGCTTATTCCGATGGTCGTGCTGGCGACGGCGGCGACCGTTATCGCCAGCCAGGCGGTGATCTCCGGCGCTTTTTCGCTGACCAGGCAGGCGGTGCAGCTCAATATGCTGCCGCGCTTCGTTATCCAGCACACGTCGGAAAAACAGTCGGGCCAGATCTATCTGCCACGCATCAACCTGATGCTGGCGCTCGTCGTGATGTTGCTGGTGGTCGGCTTCGGCGAATCCAGCCGCCTGGCCTCGGCCTACGGTATTTCGGTGACCGGCAACATGCTGGTGACTAACGTACTGCTTTTTGTTGTGATGACGCGCATTTGGAAGTGGCCGCTCGGCGTCGCGGTCGTCTTGATGGCGGTGTTCGCCTTCGTCGATACCGGCTTCTTTGCCGCCAACATAGTCAAAGTATTTGAAGGGGGCTGGTCCTCGCTGGCCATCGCCGCAATTATCGTTATGACCATGTGGACCTGGATCCGCGGCAGCCGCTATTTGTTCGACAAGACGCGCCGGAACGAGATTCCGCTGGATTTCCTTGCCGGCAATCTGCTGAAGAAGAAGCCGCATCTGGTGTCGGGCACCGCGGTGTTCCTGACCAGCGATCCGCTGAGCGCGCCGACGGCGCTGATGCACAGCCTCAAGCACTACAAGGTGCTGCACGAGCAGAACGTCATCCTTTCCGTGGTGACAGCACCGCAGCCGGTCGTGCCCGACAGCGAGCGCGTCAAGATGGAGACGGTCAACGAGCTGTTCATGCGGGTGACGCTGACCTTCGGCTATATGGAGCAGCCCAACATCCCGCGCGCGCTGGCGATCTGCCGCAAGCAGGGCTGGAAGTTCGACATCATGACGACGTCCTTCTTCCTGTCGCGGCGCTCGCTCAAGGCCTCGCCCAATTCCGGCATGCCGGTCTGGCAGGACAAGCTGTTCATCGGTCTGGCGCGCTCGGCGGCCGATGCGACGGAGTATTTTCAGATCCCGACCGGACGTGTCGTTGAGATCGGGACGCAGGTGGCTATCTGAACAAATGGCCGTGCCCTTTGAGGGCACGGCCGTTGTGAGGCTCAGCTCGTCAGAGCCGCCTTGTTTGCTTCAAGGAATTGCTTCAGCGGCTGCGGCTTCCTGCCGGATAGCGTCTCGACAGCGTCGGTTACCATGCTGATGCGGCCGGAGCGGGTGTTGGTGTCGAAGGAAACGACGACGGGCGCGAAAGACTCGGGAACGCCGGCTGCCTTCAATCCCTCAGCCAGCGCTTCATCCGAAAGCTGGACAACTTCGATCGGCTTGCCGGTGACCTCGGTGACGAGGGCTGCAATCTCGGCCATCGTGTGGGCCTTGGGGCCAGTCAGCGTGTAGGTCGTGCTTTCGGTTGCGCTCGAAGCGAGGCCGGCGGCGATCGCGGCAGCCATATCGTCGCGCGCGCCATGGGCAATGCGGCCGTCTCCAGCGGATGTGTACCATTGCCCCGAGGCGATGGCGTGCGGGAGAGCCATGAACAGGTTCTCCTGGTACCAGCCGTTACGGAAGATGGTGTAGGCAATACCGCTCGCCTTGATCGCCTGCTCGGTGCCGTGGTGATCGGGCGCAAACAGCACCGGCGATCCAGGCTCCGGGTTGGGCATCGACGTGTAGAGCAGATGCGAAACACCCGCGCTTTTTGCGGCGGCGACCGCGGCCTCATGTTGCTTCAGGCGCTTGCCCGGAAGGGCGAGCTCGTTCGTCGAAATGATCAGAACTCTGTCGGCGCCGGTAAATGCACCGGCCAACGATGCGGTGTCGTCGAAGTCGGCCGCCCTGATTGTGACGCCTCGGGCTGCCAGATCGGCCAGGTTTTCCGGATTGCGGGTGGCGGCTATGATGCGCTGAGGCGAGACCTTGAGCGTATCAAGCAGATGATTGATGACGCCGCGGCCAAGCTGGCCGGAGGCGCCGGTGACGAGAAGGGTGTCGGTCATGAAAGGTCCTGACGTTGCGCCGGAGCGGCGGGTGCATATGTTAGTCTCAAAAAGAGACCAGCACTAAAATAGGAATTGACCCATCCTCGTAAAGAAGGCAGTTTTGCGGGAGGTAGGCACAGCCAGGGAACCAGCCATGGACGGCAAGATCGTCAATCTGAGATCGAAGCTCGAGATCTACAAAGCAGGCAGCGGTGGCGGAAACCTTGCGGATTGCCCGGTTCGCGACGTGATCCAGGGCATAAGCAACAAATGGAGTTCGCTGCTGATGGAGGCCTTGGCCGAGAAGCCGTACCGCTTCGGCGAGTTGCGGCGCCTCGTGCCCGATATTTCACAACGCATGCTCACCCAGACGCTGCACGATCTGCAGCGCGACGGCTATGTGCATCGCCAGGTGTTTCCGACCAAACCGCCGAGCGTCGAGTACAGCCTCACCGATCTCGGGCGCTCGATGTTTGGACCCTTGCATCAGCTGATCCAATGGGCCGAGCTCAATCACGGCGCTGTACGCGAGGCGCGGAAGGTTTTCGATGCTGCCGAGGGCTGAAGCCGAAAAGCCGAAGACAACGACTTGACCAGAAACAGTGCCGGGTGGCGAGGGTGACACAGATTCCACCGCAGCTTGTTGCCGCTACGGTGGTCGGCGTGATCAATCAATTCAAGCCGATCGTGCTTGCGGAAGCGCTATGGTCGAATCACCTTGGCGGATGATTTCCGAAAGGTGCGAACCCTTCGCTTGCAAGAATGCATGGAGGCGCTGCGCATAGTCGGAAGCGACCGCGTCCTTCACGGACGGGCGTTCGTGTAATGCCCTGCGCCAGGCCTCGACATGCGGCTTTCGGTCCAGGATGCCGAAATCGCCAATTCGGTCAAAGACGTCGAAATAGCGGAAAATCGGCCCGTAGACCGCGTCGACCAGTGAAAAGCGCTCGCCGGCGAACCATGGCCCAGCCGCGCCGTTCGCCAGTTCCATTTCCAGGTGATCGAACATTGCCGATAGAGCCCCGCTTTCGGCGAGGAAGGCGCTTTCGGTCGGCGCTGAATAGAAGCGGCCGACGGCGTTGAGGATTGCCGAGCCGAACTCGATCAAGGCCCGATGCCGGGCGCGGGTATAGGGACCGGTGGGATGCAGCGGATTGGGTTGGGTTTCCTCGAGGAATTCGAGGATGACCGCCGATTCGAAGATCAGCGTTTCCTGGCCGTCATGCTCAACGCGAAGCAGTGGCACCTTGCCGAGCGGCGATATCGCCTTGAACCAGGCAGGCTTGTTGGCGAGATCGACGGCGATGCGCTCGAACGGCACGTCCTTTTCGCGAAGTGAAATCGCCGCGCGCTGCACATAGGGACAAAGATGATGGCTGACGAGGATGAGCTTGGCGGTCATCTCACTCTCCCCAGACATAGTTCAATGCGCCGTCCTCGACGCGGGCGGAGAGGAACATCAGGCGGGAGCCCTTCGGCGCCGGGCCTTCGAGGCGATCACCGTTCGCCATGTCGAACGAGGCGCCGCGCCATTGGCAGACGAGCTTGCCGTCCTTGCAGTCGAGCGGGCCGCCGAAATGCCGGCAGATGTTGGCGGCGGCGCGGATACGCTCGCCGCTGCGGTAGACATGGACCTCGCGGCCGAAAAACGCAGCGATAAGGCTGCCTGTTTCCGGAATGTCGGCGATCCTGCAGATTTCATGCTTCATCGGAATTACCTCTCATGATTGATGCGGTTGCATCTATCTAGATGCATTTGCATCGATCGTCAAGCTTGATGCAATTGCATCTATCGCTTACGATGCAACCATGACCGGGATTCCTTCACCTCCAGCCATCAAAGCCTGGGCCCGCCTGATGCGGGTTTCGCGCCAGTTGTTGGAACGAGCCGAGGACGCGCTGAAGGACAGTGGTCTGCCGCCGCTTGCCTGGTACGACGTCCTGCATGAGCTTGCCGAGGCGGGCGAAGGCGGATTGCGGCCGTTCCAGCTCACCGAGCGCACCTTGTTTGCGCAGTATAACATCTCCCGGCTGCTGGCGCGGCTCGAAGCCGGCGGGCAGGTCGAGAAGCTTCCAGTTGCCGATGACGGCCGCGGGCAAACAGTCCGCGTCACCGACAAGGGACGCGAGACGCGCCGCCGCATGTGGGCCGTCTACGGCCGCTCGATCGCGGAGTTGGTCGGCGGCAGGCTTTCCAACGACGAGCTCGACACGCTATCAGCTCTGCTTGGGCGCCTGCGAGATCTGCCTGCCCTGGAGTGACACGCCTTCGGCGCGAAGACAACGCGGATCTGCGAGGTCAGGCACTGGCCCAGAGGAATGCCAGCGTCGCCAGAACGCCAAGCCCGACGCGGACCCTATGCAGATTGCCCCATTTGACGATCAATGTCCGAGCTTCAGGATTGACGGTGCTAGCGTCCATCGCCTCCAGCAACCTATTTGCCGGCATCATCACCAGCAGCGTCCATGGCCAAGGCAGGATGATCAGCACGGCGCCGACCAGATAAGCGAGATTGCCGGTCAGCCACCACGCGACGAGGCCCAGAATACAGGCGATAACGGCGATCGAGCCCTGCATGGCGGCGCCACGTTTGTAGGAAGGCTGCCATTCCTGCAGCAATGCCTTTTCGTCGAGGCGAAGCCGCGCCGGCTGCTCGGCGACGCTGACGTAGATAGCCGCGCCCGCGAACACTGCGGCAACGGTCAAGGCAAGCAATCCGGCGAGCATGATTCATGTCTCCCGCGATGCCCCGCATGGAGCAAACAACAGAAAATAAGGGCTTGCGCCGGGTCGGGCAATACGCCATAAAGCCGAACCGTAACGTACGGTACGCGTAGAGTTCGTATCTGAACTGCGGGTGAGTTCGCCTCCCGAGGAAAGACTGTGTTGCACGCTGTGACCGACATCGAGACCAGCGAGGCGCTGACGGAGCGGCAGAAGGACGTGCTCGACGCCGCCCTTCGCCTGCTGGTCGAAGAAGGCGATCGGTTGACCATGACCGCCGTGGCGCGGCGGGCGAGCTGTTCGAAGGAGACGCTCTACAAATGGTTCGGCGGTCGCGACGGGCTGTTGACGGCAACGGTACAATGGCAGGCGTCCAAGGTGCGGGTGGTGCCGGTCGACCGCAAGGGGCTCGATCTTGCCTCGCTGACGGCGAGCCTCGAACGCTTCGCTTCGGACTGGCTCAAGGTGATTTCCAGCGATACGTCGATCGCGCTGAACCGGGTGGCGGTCGGCCATGCTGGCCCAGCCAAGCGCAAGGATGGAAAGGACGATCTCGGCGCCATCGTGCTGGAGAACGGCCGATTTGCACTGGCCAGACGCCTCAAGCCGGTGCTGGAGGCTGGCAGACAGGCCGGGTTTCTCGAGTTTTCCGACGCGGAGACGGCGTTCCGCACCTTTTTCGGGCTGGTCGCCCGCGACGTGCAGATCCGCTTGCTGCTCGGCGACCGGCTGGAATTGACTGAGGCGGCGATCGGCGGTGATGCCGCGCGGGCGACGCAGCAGTTTCTCGCTCTTTTCGGAGCAAAAAACGGCCATAAGGCCTCTGAATCATAAACGGGAAGGAAGAAAAATGCGTGTCTATTACGATCGCGACGCCGATCTCAACCTGATCAAGGGCAAGAAGGTCGCCATCATCGGCTATGGCAGCCAGGGCAGGGCGCATGCGCTCAACCTCAAGGATTCCGGCGTCAAGAATATCGCCATCGGCCTCAAGCCCGGCTCGGCGACGGCCAAGAAGGTCGAGGCCGATGGGCTCAAGGTGATGAGCGTGGCCGATGCCGCCAAGTGGGCCGACCTGATGATGATGGCCACGCCCGACGAGCTGCAGGCCGACATCTACAAATCCGAGATCGCGCCAAACATCCGCGATGGCGCGGCGATCGCCTTCGCCCATGGCCTCAACGTGCATTTTGGCCTGATCGAGCCTAAAGCCTCGGTCGATGTCGTCATGATCGCGCCGAAGGGTCCCGGCCATACGGTGCGCGGCGAATACCAGAAGGGGGGCGGCGTGCCGTGCCTGGTCGCGGTCAACCAGGACGCTTCGGGCAATGCGCTCGACCTGGCGCTCTCCTACGCCTGTGGCGTCGGCGGCGGCCGCTCAGGCATTATCGAGACCAATTTCCGCGAGGAGTGCGAGACCGACCTGTTCGGCGAGCAGGTTGTGCTGTGCGGCGGCCTGGTCGAATTGATCCGCGCCGGCTTCGAGACGCTGGTGGAAGCCGGCTACGCGCCGGAAATGGCCTATTTCGAGTGCCTGCATGAGGTCAAATTGATCGTCGACCTGATCTACGAAGGCGGCATCGCCAACATGAACTACTCGATCTCGAACACCGCCGAATGGGGCGAATATGTTTCCGGCCCGCGCATCATCACCGCCGAGACCAAGGCCGAGATGAAGCGCGTTCTGAAGGATATCCAGACCGGCAAGTTCACCTCGGAATGGATGCAGGAATACCGCGCCGGCATGTCACGCTTCAAGGGCATCCGCCGCAACAACGACAGCCATCAAATCGAGGAAGTCGGCGCCAAGCTGCGCGCGATGATGCCATGGATTTCCAAGAACAAGCTGGTCGACAAGGCCAAGAACTGAAGGAAATCCACGTTCGTTTCGTTACGCGTCCTCGGCCTTCGCCCCGCGGGCGCGTGGCAATTTCCAAGAACAAGCTGGTCGACAAGGCCAAGAACTGATCACGAATCTCACCGTCGTGAAAAAGGGCCAGCGGAGCGATCCGCCGGCCCTTTTGCGTTATGGGTCATTTACGGATTTCTCGGCAGGCGCGCTATTCTCGCTGTCGTGGTATGCGTGTGCGGGGCATGGCACAAATTGCCAAGGGGGTGAGAGTGGAACTCAAATTTCTGTTGATCGGGTTTGTCTGCGCGGTTGCCGGCATGCTCTCCCTCGTCACCTTCCTGAAGTGGTGGGAGGTGAGGACGGTCAGCCGCTGGTCCCCGACGCCGGGAAAGATCATCTCGTCGCGGATCGAGGCTCGCGAGGTGACCAGTTCGGGATCTGGTTCGGACAGCAGAGGGTCGACTGAAATCCGCAACTTCCCGGCGATCACCTTCGAATACAAGGTGAACGGCAAAAAGTTTCGCAGTTCGCACTACAGCGTGCAGGAGAACCTTGGAAACTTTGCCGTGGCGGAAACCCTTGCGAAATTTCCAAACGGGGCCGGCGTAACCGTCTTCTACAATCCGGCCGATCCAGCCAAGGCCGTGATCGAACGCACCATGCCAGAGGGTTCCTTCAAATTCATGGTCCAACTCTCGGCCGGGCTGGTGGTCGGCGCGCTGGTATTGGTTTTCTCCGTCGGCGGCGTCCTGGAAGCGATCCGGCCGTATTTGCCCAAGCCACAGAACCTCGGCGCCGCGGCCCTGCTGTTTTTCATGGGATTATTTGTCCTGCGCATGGGCTTTGCCCAGAAGTCGCTGGCGGAGCAGGCCGCGAAATGGCCCATCACCGCAGGACGCATCGACGCCTCGGGCCTGCAGAAATTCGAGACCCGCGACAGGTCCGGAGGCGGCTATCGGCCCTGGCGAACAGTCTTCAAATCCCGCATCGTCTACAGCTATAGCGTCGACGGCCAGCGTTACGCCGCCGATCGCATCGCTTTCGGCGCAAACGTGACGGCTTCGCTGCCGAGCCTCGTCAGCGGTCAATCGCAGCGCTACCTCGAGGGCAACAAGGTCGAGGTCCACTACGATCCCGCCAATCCGGCTGCCGCGGTTCTCGAATGCAGGGTGAGCGGGCTTTGGCTCCTGTGGGTCTGCGCCGTTGGCTTCCTTGGTGGAGCCGCGCTGCTCGTCGGGGTGATCTAGTGCTGAAGCTTCTTTCCTAGACGCTGTAGATCCAGAGGAAGGGCGCTTGTCTTCAGCATCTGACAAGAACTCCGCTGTCGAAGCCAGGCCAAGTCAATCTCACCGTCGCACCGTCGACAACAATATGGATGACACGGGAGAACGGCTCTTCGATCGCGGCATCAGAACCGTAGCATTGGCTGGCCCGCGCCACCCAGCCTGTGGGTGTCTTGCGAAACGTTGCGTGTTCGCAGCCGAAAGCAGGAACCGACAGTGCCTCGGGGTCCAATGCGTAGACAGTCTGGCGTTGAACATCCGCAACGGCGGTACAGTTCGATCTGTCTCCGGACCACGTGCCCACATACTGTTCCGCGGCGAAGGCGTGGCCGCACGAAAATGCTAGGATCGAAATGAGCATCAAGAGATTTCGCATGATCGATTCTTTCTTTTCGACGTGGCCTTGGGCCATGCTAAAGCATCGATGCTCAAACTTCACAATGATGCTGCTCCAAGGGACTTAAATGATCAGCCGCACAGCAGCAGCTATTTTTCTGAGCATGCTGAGCCTGTTGCAAGCAGCGAACGCAACAGAATGTTCACTCAGCCATGCGACCTATCGCGAGCCCCGTTCGGGAGCGACGATACAGTTCCGGCCCATAGACCGCGAGCCGGCTGCGCTGACGACGGAGGTCTTTTCGTTGATCGTGCCCAACACCGACATTCGTCTGCCGTCGGACATTACCTGGACCAATGGCAAGTACTCGTTTCCTGTGGGTACGATCCGGCACACCTGCACTGACGACGATCGCGAGGCGGGTCTCGAGGACGGCACCGGGCTGTGCAGAGTGTGGGACGGGCAGGTCTATGCGTTCAATGCAGGCGGTGCCGAGCAGTTGAGCTCCCGCGAAGCCTCGCCGGCACCGACAGGGTTGCTGTTGCCTGACTTTGGGGCGATTTTTACCGAATGGCCCGATTTCGCCAAAGCAAATCCCGACGGTTCAGCCTGGGACGCCTTTACCTTGTCGGGTTGCGGCGATGAATAGCAAGAGACTGTCGGCCTGCATCTGCGCCCTGCCAGTCCTTCTGGCCATGGCCACCGGGGCGCGTGCCGATCAAAGCAAGCCGTCGCGTCCGCCTGTCGACAAATGCACCTGGGAACGGTTGGCGGACAAGGATGTCGGACTGGCTGCCTGGGTGCAGCGCTGCGATTTCGGTTTTCGCCGGATCCATTTCGAGCTTGGCGGCAATGCTCTTGCCATCAAATACAGCGATGGCGGACCGGCCGATCCCGTCGTCGAAGTCTTCGATATCCTGCCCGGCGAAGCCGCCGACGCTGCGTTGCAGCGCATATACTCGCAGAAGACCGAGAAGGCTGTCAGCACACGTTGCGCGCTCATGCCTTACACCGAAGGGGCCACGCCCGCGGGCATTATGCGCTATGTCGTCAGTCCCGATGCTACCTATCGCGAGGAATTGGAAGCGGTGGCCAACCCTGACGAGGTCAGCGAAGCGCCGTGCGGCGAATGGGGCGAAGCCCCGGACGGCATTCAGTATTTCGAGGTGCAATCACCCGAACTGCGAAAGCTTCTATTCGTTCGCGTCGGCCAGGATGAGCCTTTGTTTGACGAGCAGACACTGCAAGTCCTGCCACCCGGATAGCGCCGCAGAGCTCAGCCGTAGTGCCAACTGGGCTTTGGTTCGGTGCCGATGAACATCACGCCGACGCGATCCTCGCGGCGCCAGCGGACCACCGCCTTGTAGGCAATGCCGTCGGTCGGAACATAGAGCAGGAACTCATCTGGCACGCGCGCGTCGATCGAGACCTTCAATTCGGCGCCGCCGGAATGCATGTTGCGTATTGTGCAGGTGACCTCGGAATTGGTCATGCCGTTCAGGATCGTCGCGCCCTTGAGGACGCGCTGCCGGTATTTGCCTCTCTGTTCGTCTTCAGCCATCGCACGCAATCCAGCGATCTTCGCGTTTCGGGCGTTCTGATCGGGAGGATTATTAGACCTGCCTGATAAAAATAGCGTTATCACCAGTGGAGGCTGGACGATTTTCGCGGTTCCTGGCTGGAAGAAAAAGGCGCCGCGAAGCACGGCGCCGAATTATGCTTGTTGTCAGCCTGCTCAGCTATAGGGCGAGTAGCATTGCCGGCGCGGCCCGTCATAGGGCTGGAACGTGTTGTCCCAGGCGCGGTACGACCGGTAGCGATTGTAGCACCATTGGACATGCGCGCTGGAAAGCCGCCCTGCGCGATAATAGCGGCGCGGCGCATAGTAACCGTTGTTGTAATAGCCCTGGTTGTAGTAGCCTTGGTACAGGCTGCCAAGGCCGAACCCAAGGCCCAAACCGAGAAGCGCGGCGGCGCCGTTGTCGTCGTGGTAACCGCCATAATAACCGCCACCGTAGTGCCGGCCATGATAATGGCGCCAGTGCCGCCCACCGTTCCAATTGCCACGGTCCCAGTTGCCTTGGTTCCAGTTGCCACCGTTCCAGTTGCGGGAAAAATGGCGCTCGCCGAAATTGCCGGAACGCCGTCCCCAGTTATCGCCGCCGCGGTTGCGCCAGCGCCATTCATAGTTCTGCCGGTCGTTGCCGCCAGCCCATTCGTCGCGGACCGGAACGAAGTTCGGCCAGGCGGCCTTGGCCGTCACCAACACGTCCGGTTGCAGGATCGGGCCGGCAACGGTCGGAACCGTCAGGCCCGCCACGAGACCCAAGGCCATCACCCCGGATCTGACAGAGGAAAACAAGAGCGAGTTCATTTCACTCTCCATGAGATTACGCGCCCCACGCCCGAGGGACTACCTCGACAGTGGAACTTTCACTCTGAACGGAAGATGAACAAAAAGGTTCCGTCGACCATGGCGAGCGCGAGATCGATCTGAGCCGCCTGGTTTCTGCGCCCTTGTTTTCGGGCGCGCTTAAGGGCAAAGGTCAAAGCCATGTCGCTGCGCCTTGCCACCTTCAACGTCGAAAACCTGATGAACAGGTTCGATTTTTCCGGATACCGTAATCAGCTCAACGAAGATCGCACGCTGGCGCTTTTCGACATCCAGAGCGAGGCCGAATACAAGATGCTCGAGCAGGCGCGGGCCATCGCCCAATCCGACGACACGCGGCAGTTGACGGCACTGGCGATCGCGGCCACCCGCGCCGACATCATCTGCATGCAGGAGGTCGACAATATCGAGGCATTGAGGGCCTTCGAACATGGCTATCTGTTCAAAATGGTGGGGCAAGGCTACCGGCAGAAATACACCACCGCCGGCAATGATTCGCGCGGCATCGACGTCGCCGTGATGATGCGCAACGAGACCGCGCAGGGCCAGCCGATCGAATTCGTGCGCATGACCAGCTACGCCTATGTCACGTTCGAGCAGTTCGGGCTGCATACGGCGGAATTGGCAGCACTTGGTCACCAGGCCAATGAACGCATCTTCCGGCGAGACTGCTTGGAAATCGATCTGACCGTGGCTGGCGCGCCGTTGACGCTCTATCTCGTGCATTTCAAGTCGATGGGCTCGCCTCGCAACGGCTTCGACGGCCGTGAAGCAACAATGCCGCTGCGCATCGCCGAGGCGCAAGCGGTGCGCCGGATCATCGAGGAGCGCTTCGGCAAGGACCATGCCGCCGACAAGCGCTGGGCAATCTGCGGCGACATGAACGACTATCGGCAGCGCGTGAAGATTACCGGCGATGCCGTCGACGGCTATCGCTTCGAGGTCATCGACGAGACCCGGTCCTGCATCGACGTGCTCACTGCCGGCGGTTTTTGCGAAAACACGGTCGAGCGGCGGCCGGAAATGGACCGCTGGACTTTCTACCACACGCGCGGACCGGAAGAGCGGCATCTCTGCCAGCTCGACTACATCCTTCTGTCGAGGGCGCTGGCCAGGCAGAACGCCACCGCTGTTCCCGATATCATCCGCAACGGCCAGCCTTGGCGGACTATTTTTCCGGCGGGTCAGGAGGTCGAGCGCTTTCCACGCGCCGGATGGGACCGGCCGAAAGCATCCGACCATTGCCCGGTAGCAATTGCCCTCGACATGGCGTGAGACAGGCGTGAGTTTCGACCTGCCGCGCAACGTCATCCTGCCGGTCGATGCCATCGACGTCAGGCTCGATCCTGGCCCGCATCCGTTCGAGCGCGATAATGCCGAGGCGATCGCCGCGAACTGGCGGCGTGAGACCGCAGCCAGGCCGGCGCTTTTCGACGGGACCGTGGTGCTGCTTTCCGTTCTCAGCTACCGCGACAATCGCCTCGTCGGCCGCTGCCATGCGGTGCGTTATTCGACCTTCATGCTTTGGCGCGGCAATCGACAGGTGGCCGGGGCCGAGCACGCCTATGCCCATGCCATGTTGGTCGCCGGCGACAATGCGCTGGTGGCGATCCGCATGGCGCCGCATACCGTCAATGCCGGGCGCGTCTACTTCGCCGCCGGCTCGTTCGAGCCGACCGATTTCCGCGACGGCCTTGTCGACGTCGACTTCAACATGATCCGCGAGGTGCGCGAAGAGACCGGTCTCGACCTGTCAGCCGCGACACGCGGCAGGCGCCACTACGCCCTGTCGACGGCAAGCGGCACGGTGATCTTTCGCCGCTACCGCGAGACCGCTTCCGCCGACGACTTGGCGCAACGGATCGACGCTTTCGTCGCCGCCGAAGCAGAGCCCGAAATCGAAGGCCCTGTCATCATTCGCAATGCCGCCGACCTGCCGGACGGGCTGATGCCGCATATGAGACCGCTGATCGAATGGCACTTTGCGGGCAAGGATTAGAAAGAATGCACTAACGATGCGTCCTATGCCCGACCGGCTTGCGGTCGTTGCGGGCGGCGATAAAATATAAGAGCACGCCAATGCCAAGGAGCGCCCCCATCGCCGTTCCCATCTTTTGCCCAATTACCTGCTGGAAGTCAGCGGTGACGCGATCGGGATTGTCCATTCCATAACGGATCAAATTCCACCAAAGTCCTGCCAAGGCAGCTTCGACGATCACTATCGCCAAAGCCAGTCGCGCTTTCTTGCTCATCCATTTATTCCCCCCTTAATCCCCAACAGCATTGTTATCATTGTGGATTGTGCTGCGACAAGGGCAGGTTGCATAAAAAATCGGCAGCGTCGCGAGGCGACATTTGCTGCAACGCTCTATTCATGCCTCAGTGCGTCGATGGGGTTGAGCCGTGCGCCGCGCAGCGCCGGGAAGAAGCCGAACACCATGCCGATCAGCGCGGAGAAGCCGACCGCAAGCAGGATGACCGCCGGGCTTGGCGCAAACGGGATCGTCAGCGTTACCGACGCGAGGCCGGCCAGCGCCAGGCCGATCAGGATGCCGATGATTCCGCCAAGCAGCGACAGCACCGTCGCCTCGACCAGGAACTGGATGAGGATGTGCTTTTCGTGGGCGCCGATGGCGAGCCTGACGCCGATCTCGCGGGTGCGCTCGGTTACCGAGACCAGCATGATGTTCATGATGCCAATGCCGCCGACGAGCAGGCTGACGCCGGCGACAGCGCCGAGCATGCCGGTCATCGTGGTGGTCGCGCTGGCCATGGCGTCGGCGATTTGGGTCATGTCGCGGATCGAGAAATCATCGTCACGGTCGGGCGTGATGCGGCGTGTGTCGCGCAAGATGTCCTCGACGCGCTGCTGCAGCACCGTGGTTGGCGTATTGTCGTCGGCGGCGACATAGATCGAATCGATGTCGCGATTGCCGGCAATGCGACGCTGATAGGCTGCGAGCGGCATCAGCACGACATTGTCCTGGTCCTGGCCGAAGCCGGTATAGCCCTTTGGCTCCAGCAGGCCGATGATCTTGCAAGAAGTGCGGTTGACGCGGATGATCTCGCCTTCGGGATCGCCGGCACCGAAGAACTGCTGGCGCACCGTCTCGCCGATGAGGCAGACGCCGGTCCCTGAGCGGCTTTCCGAATCGCTGAACGGGCGGCCCGAAACTAGCTTCCAGTCCCGGGCATCGAGATAGGCGCTGTCGGTGCCGGTAACGCCCGAGGTCAGGCTTTCGGTGCCGAAAATGGCGCGCACCTGCTTTTGCGACGCGGGCGCGATGGCGCGAGCGCCGTCCAGATGCGCGACAAGCGCTGCAACGTCCTTATAGGCAAGAGGCCGGACGACCTGATCGAGCCCTCCAGGTCCGCCAGGCCCGGCGGGACGGCCGGAACGGATAACGAGCAGGTTGCTGCCGAGCTTGGAAATATCGGACTTGACCTTCTCGGTGGTGCCCGAGCCGATGGTCAGCATGGCGATGACGGCGGCGACGCCGATGACGATGCCGAGCAGCGTCAGGAACGAGCGCAACACGTTGCGGCGGATGGAGCGGAGCGAGAGGCGGACGGTTTCCCAGATCATGATTCAGCCCATTTCGAGACTGGCCGTGTCCGAAGCGACATGGCCATCGAGGAAATGGATCGTGCGCTCGGCATAGCCGGCAACATCGGCTTCGTGCGTGACCATGGCGATGGTCAGGCCGAGATCGCTGTTCAGTTGCGTCAGGAGTTCCATGATTTCGTGCGTGCGTGCGGTGTCGAGATTGCCGGTCGGCTCGTCGGCGACGAGCAGCGTTGGCCTGGTGATGATGGCGCGGGCGATTGCCACGCGCTGCTGCTGGCCGCCGGACAGCTCGGCCGGCGTATGATGCTCGCGGCCGACAAGGCCGACCTCGGCAAGTGCCTGCATGGCAAGGCCGCGGCGCTCGCGGGCACCAACGCCGCGGTAGATCAGCGGCAGTTCGACATTCTCGGCGGCCGTGGTGCGCGGCAAGAGATTATAGCCCTGGAAGACGAAGCCGACATAGAGATTGCGCAGCACAGCACGGCGATTGCGGTCGAGACGGCCGGCGTCGATCCCTTCGAAGCTGTAGGTCCCGGCGGTCGGCGTGTCGAGGCAGCCAATGATGTTCATGGCCGTCGATTTGCCCGAACCGGACGGCCCCATGATGGCGACGAATTCGCCACGCCTGATGGTGAGGTCGACGCCGGCCAGCGCATGCACCCGGGCTTCGCCCTGGCCATAGCTTTTCCAGACCTTGTCGAAGCCTATGAGGGTGGTCGCGCCCGATGCCACGATCAGCTCCGCTGCTGCGAGGCGGTAATGACTTGCGCGCCTTCCTCCAGGCCGGAGACGATCTCGGTCAGTTCGCCATCTGTCGAGCCGACCCTGACGTTGACCGGGTGCGGCCGGCCATTCTCCAGCACGTAGAGCGTGCGCGAGCCGTCGGTGGGCTTCGTCACCGCCTGGCGCTGGCGGTTGCCGCCGGGGCGTCCCATGCGGCCGGTGAACAGGTCGGTGAGGCTCCAGCCGCGCTCCGCCGTCTGTGCCGGCCGGTAGCGGAAGGCGATCGATGGCACGGTGAGCACGTTCTTGGCCTGCTTGGTGACGACCGAGACGGTGGCGGTCATACCGGGCCGCAACAGAAGCTCGCTGTTGTCGACATCCAGCCTTGCATCGTAAGTGACGACGCCGTCGGTGGTGACCGAGGCATAGGAAATGTCCCGGATCTCGGCGTCGAACGGCCGTTCCGGAAAGGCGTCGACGGTGAAGCGCGCATGCTGGCCGGGTTTCACGGCGCCGATATCAGCCTCGTCGATCGCAGCTTTCAGCTCCATGTTTCTCAGATCGGCGGCGATGACGAACAATACCGGCGCCTGCAGCGAGGAGGCGACCGTCTGGCCGGGATCGACCGAGCGCGTCAATATGATGCCGTCGATCGGCGCGTAGATGGTACTCTTGGCAAGATCCGTCTGCTGCGCCTTGAGATCGGCATTGGCCATGGCTAAGTTGGCTTTGGCGACATCGAGCGCCGCCTTCGAACGATCGCGCGTGGCGGCTGCCGCTTCAAGCGACTGGTCCGTCGCCATGCCGCGTTTGGTCAGTTGTGCCGCGCGCACCAGCGCCTTTTCGTTTTCGGCCAGAGTCACGGTGGCGTCCTCGACGCTCGCCGCCGCTGCCTTGGCCGAGGCCTGGGCGCGCTCGATCTGCACCTCCAGCTTGGCGGTGTCGAGCGCGGCCAGCACATCGCCCTTCTTCACCAGCTGATTCTCATTGACCGAGACCGAGCGGACGACGCCGGAGAGTTCGCTGGAAATATCGACCTGGGTGAGGGGCTGCAGCGTGCCGGTAGCCGAAACTGTGACGGTAAGATCGGCCATGGCGGCCAGTGTCGTGGTATACTCGATCTTGGCGGGCGAGCCGGCATACCACTGGTAGCCGATGGCACTGGCGGCGACGGCAAGCGCGAAAAATGCGTAAAGCCAACCGCGACGGCGTTTTGTCTTCAGGCCCTGGTGGTCAAGCCCGAGCGCCGTCTCGATGGCGGAAGCGGATTCGGTCTTTGGCAGATTGACAATCTGGTCCACGCCGGACCCCTATGTTCAGTGATATCCCATCAGTGCACAAATCAGGCCTTATGGTTCAAAATTCAAATTAAATTTCGCTCATGTTGGGAATAAGGCAGAGGACTTACTGAAATGCAGGCGCGGAATTACTTGCTTTACGACGTATTCACCACCGACCGGCTGGCCGGCAATCCGCTGGCCGTGGTGCTCGACTGCGACGGGCTGGACGTCGCGGCGATGCAGGCGGTGGCGCGCGAGTTCAACCTGTCCGAAACCGTCTTCGTACTGCCGCCGGATAACCCGAAGCACCGCGCCCGCATCCGTATCTTCACGCCCGACTACGAAATGCCGTTCGCCGGCCATCCAACCGTCGGCTCGGCGATAGCGCTCGCCGAAATGGCGGGTGAGGCCGCCGGCATCTTCGTGCTCGAGGAGAATATCGGCCCGGTGCGCTGCGCTGTGAGCAAGCACGATGGTTCGACCTTTGCCGAGTTCGACCTGGCGAAACTGCCGGCGCAGCTGGAATTGTCGGCCGATCCCGAAGCGATCGGCGCAGCCCTTGGCCTCGGGCCGCACGAGATCGGCTTCGAAAACCACCGCGTTTCGTTCTGGTCGGCGGGCGTGCCTTACGTGACCATCCCCGTCGCCAATCTGGAGGCGGCCGCCCGGATCAGACTGGACAACCAGGCGTGGTCGGAACTCGCACCACGCAAAAGCGAATGGGCCCTCGCCAGCCCCTACGTCTATTGCCGCGAGACGGTGCACCACGACAGTGCCTTCCATGTCCGCATGATGGTGCCCGGCAATCCGTCCTACGAAGACCCTGCGACCGGCTCGGCGGCGGCCGCCTTCGCCGGTGCGATCATGCATTTCGACGGCCCGACGGACGGCGTTTCACAACTGTGGATCGAGCAGGGGCTGGAGATGGGCCGGCCTTCGCGCATCCGCCTCGAACTGAATGTCGAAGGCGGCAAACTGGCAGCCGCCCGCATCGGCGGCCATGCGATCAAGGTGGCGGAAGGCAGGCTTTTTGTTTGATCGCTACGGCTTCAAGCGATTTGTCGGGAAATGAATCCGGCAGGGCTGGACATGGCGGATCTCGGCGGCTATATGCCCGCCAACGCCGGTTTTTCCGGCCGAGTGGGTGCGTAGCTCAGTTGGTAGAGCAGCTGACTCTTAATCAGCGGGTCCACAGTTCAATCCTGTGCGCACCCACCAAATTCTTCAAAGACTTGGTGGAAAAGACCCTGAAAGCGGGATGTTTCGCTGCCACCCGGTGGCTGCATTCATTCGGCCTTTATTGGATAGTTGGCCGCAGATAGCTGAGGATCGCCCGCACTATGGCCACGACGCCGTCGACGGCATCGAAGTTTGTCCTGCTTTTACCGACGGTCGGGTGCTTCGGGCAAACGGAGGTCCTGACAGACAAACCAGCCTGAAAGCATAAAGAGGTCTAAATGTCTCGGGTCGCCTTCCGAATAGTAAGGAAATTGGACGAACAACCTTATGGGACCACCATATGCCAGCTTGAAGGTCATAGGTTCGCCAATCTTCCGCGGTGCTGCGAAGATCTTCGAAAATCTGAACGATTCTCGGGTCTGTCTGCTCGCCAGAAAAGATTGAAATCCGCCATTGAGAAATCATCTCGCACAGCTCTTCCACCGTATGGCCCGATCGCTCTGCCCAATCCTCCGTGGCCAGTATCCACGGCGAATTGTATTTCAGCCCGGCAAATGCTCCGCTCTTGCTGTCGAAATCTCTGATGATCCGAGCAAGAATATCGCGAAGCCCTGTTTGGGGTCTCCGAAAATCTGTGAGGGTGCGTTCATCAATGAATCCGCACTTAGGCCCGCATTACTTCTCCGAAACACCAGCCTCGGCAAAACTTGCCATGCGGACATGGCATTCCAATGCCGAGCGGACGATGTTGACCGCCAGGCAGGCGCCGGAGCCTTCGCCGAGCCGCATGCCGAGATCGAGCAGCGGCGGCAGGCCGAGCGCCTCCAACAGGCGGCGGTGGCCGGACTCGGCCGATACGTGAGCGGCCATGGTGTGGGCAAGGCCGGCAGGATGCAGCCCGGCCAGGGGTGCCGCGGCGGCGGTGCAGACGAAGCCGTCGAGCAGCACCGGCACGCCGAGATGGCGCGCCGCCAGCGTCGCCCCAAGTATTGCGGCGAGCTCGCGCCCGCCGAGGGCTGCCGCTAGCTTCAGCGGATCGGTAAGCGCCGTGGCGTGGCGCTTCAGGCCGGCCTCGATGGCGACGATCTTGCGCACGAGGCCGGCATCGTCGACGCCGGTGCCCCGCCCTGTCCATCGTTCCGCGCCGCCACCGAACAGTGCGGTCGAGATGGCCGCGGCCGGCGTGGTATTGCCGATACCCATTTCGCCGAAGCAGACAAGGTCCAGATCCTTGCTGATCGCGTCGTAGCCTGCCGAGACGGCGGCGAGGAAGGCCTCGTCGTCCATCGCCACTTCTTGCGTGAAGTCGCCGGTCGGATGGTCGAGGTCGAGCGGGATGACGTCCAGCTCCGCGCTGGCGATACGGGCAAGCTGGTTGATGGCGGCGCCGCCGCCGGCGAAATTCGCCACCATCTGCACAGTGACCTCCGAAGGGAAGGCCGATACGCCCTGCGCAGTGACGCCGTGGTTACCGGCGAAGACGAAGACCTTGACGCGGTCGAGCTTTGGTATGTCGCGGCCCTGCCAGCGCGCCAGCCAGGCGGCTATTGTTTCCAGCCGGCCGAGGCTGCCTTGCGGCTTGGTCAGCGTGTCCTGGCGGCGGGCGACGGCATTGGCCGCGGCGTCGCTGCCACTGGGCAGGTCAAGGCAGGCGGCGCGCAGTTCATCGAACGATTTGAAAGGCATAGGGGCAAAATCTCCGAAACAAAGTCAGGAAAGGGAAACGGAAGCCACGAGCAGGATTGCGACCTCGCCCAGTTGCTGCAGGGCGCCGACGGTATCGCCGGTCTGGCCGCCGACCTGGTTCAGGCAAAGCGCCCGGAAGGCGGCAAACAGAAACGCAAGCAGGATGAGCACCAAGATGGCAGCGCCAACCCCAAGCGTCAGCAGTGCGATGGCACCGAGCGCGGCACCGATACCGGCAGTTTCGGCCGTGACTGTGCCTGCATCAACCGAGAGGCCGTCGCTGCGGGCCGGCGGCAGCAGGTGCATGAAGGCGCCGAGCAGGCCACGCGAGGCCGCATGCGCGGCAATGAGAGCCCAAACGACATGAGCCGGGCCAGCGAATCCAGAGAGCACGCTCCAACGGATCAGCAGCGAGATGCCGAGCGCGCAGGCGCCGTAGGCACCGATGCGGCTGTCGCGCATGATCTCGAGTTTCCTGTCGCGTGTCTTGCCGCCGCCAAAGCCGTCGGCGACATCCGAAAGCCCGTCTTCATGCAGGCAACCGGTGGCGAGCAAGATTGCGGCAAGGGTCAACGCCGCGGCAGGACCTTCGGCAAGGCCGAGCCTCGTCCCGACGGCGTAGACCAGCGCACCGGCCAGAGCGACGGCGAGACCGGCAACGGGTGCAGCCCAGATCGCGGCGGCAAGGCTGCGGCCACGAAAGTCGGCTCTCGGCAGCGGCAGCCGGGTGAAGAAGACGAGGCAAAGCGCGATATCGTCGAACAGCTGCCGTCGCAAGGCCGTCATGCGCCCCTCGCAATGGCATGGAAGAAGGTGCCGCTGACATTGCCGCGCCGGTACCCCGAGGCGCCGAGCGGATTGCCTTGTCCGTCGGCGAGGTCGGCCAGCGGCTTGTCATCGCCGGTCGCGATCATTTGCGCGTAGTGGAATTCATGGCCACGGATCAGCGTGCCTTGGCTGCCGAGCGGACACCCGGAACGCAGCCGCGCCGCGCGGTAGCCGAGATTCATCTTGCGCTTGGCGAAGCTGGTCGAATGGCCGAGCAGGCCGAGCATCCGGTGCGTCTCGCCCGATGCGTCCTCGAGCCCCTCGCCGAGCACCATGAAGCCGCCGCACTCACCATGCACCGGCCGCGTGGCGGCAAACCGTGCCATGCCGGCCCTGAAATTCGCCGCGGCCGCGAGGCGGCCGGCGTGCAGCTCGGGATAGCCGCCGGGCAGCCAGCAGACATCGCAATTGTCGCCAGGCGCGTCATCGGCGAGCGGCGAGAACGGAACGATCTCGGCGCCGGCCTTGCGCCAATGCATGGCGACATGCGGATAGAGGAAGGTGAAGGCGGCGTCCTCGGCGAGTGCAATGCGCTGGCCGGGCGGCGACAGCGCGTCGCAGAAATTGCCTGGCGCGGGCGTGAATGGCGCCGCCAGCGCCATGATGGCGTCGAGGTCGAGCGAGCGCTCGACCATGTCGGCCAGCCGGCCGAGATGCGTCATCAGATTCTCATATTCGCCGGCCTGGACGAGGCCGAGATGACGCTCGGGCAGGTTGAGCGAGGGATCGCGCAGGATGGCGCCGACGACAGGCAGGCCGAGTGCTTCGATGGCATCGCCACAAAGCCGGCGGTGGCGGTCGCTGCCCAGCCGATTGAGCACGACGCCGGCCATGCGTACATCCGGGTCATAGGTGGCAAATCCCTTGGCGACGGCCGCCGCCGTGGTCGACTGGCCGGAGACATCGAGCACCAGCAGCACCGGCAGGCCGTAGAGCCGGGCAAGGTCGGCAGCCGAGCCAGACCGTCCTGGAGCAGCCGGAATCCCGTCGAACAGGCCCATGGCGCTTTCGAGAAAGATAAAATCGGCATCTTCGGTCGCTTCGCCGGCCAGTGCGTTAAGCAGGGCGGGCGGCATTGCCCAGCTGTCGAGATTGACACCGGACAGGCCCGTGGCTGCGGTGTGGAAGCCGGGATCGATATAATCCGGGCCGGATTTGGCGCCGCGCACCTTCAGGCCACGCCGGGCAAGCGCGCGCAAAATGCCGATGGTGACGCTGGTCTTGCCCGAGCCCGAGCGCGGCGCGCCGATGATGATGGCGCGGGTCATGGCTCACCCGCCAGTGCCGCGCGCATCCCGACGATGCCGCCGACGACGATCAGCGCCGGCGAGGTCAGACCGGCTGCGGCCGTTTCCTCGGCAATTGTGGCGAGCGTGGCGACGACGATACGCTCCTGCGGCGTCGTTGCGGCAACGATGACCGCGGCGGGCGTCGAAGATGGCAGGCCGCCCTCGAGCAGCGAAGCGGCGATCAGCGGCAGGTTGGCCATACCCATATAGGTGACCACCGGCTGGCCGGTGCGGGCGATTGCCGCCCAGTCGAGATCGTCATCCGTGCCGGCGGCATGGCCGGTCGCCAGGATCAGCGCCTTGTTGATGCCGCGCATGGTGCCGGGAATGCCGGTCGCGGCCAGCGCGCTGAGACCGGACGTTAGGCCGGGCAAGGTGCGGAACGGGATGTTTTCCCTGGTTAACGCCAGCGCCTCTTCGCCGCCACGCCCGAAAATATAGGGATCGCCGCCCTTCAGTCTGACGACACGCCGGCCCGCGCGCGCCAGCCGGACCAGCAAAGCGGTGATGTCGTCCTGCTTCATCGAGGGCTTGCCGCCGCGCTTGCCGGCATAGAACAGTTGCGCGCCCTCGGCGACAGCGACGACTTCCGGCGAGACCAGCGCGTCGTAAACCAGCGCATCGCATTGTCCGAGGGCTGCCAGCACTTCCAGCGTCAGGCAGCCGGGATCGCCAGGGCCGGCGCCGGCCAGCCAGACATGCCCTGGTTCAAGCTGGCGCGGCTTGAATTTCAGCCGGGTGAGCGCCTGCTCGACCGTAGTGTTTCTATTGCTGCCGCTCACAATCCGTCCCGCCCGCGAAAGCGCCGCTGGTAGTGCGCGTGGTACAGTGAACTTTCGCCAAAGCCCTCCGCTGCCAGTGAGCGGCCGACGAAGATGATTGCCGTGCGTTCCATCGGATCGGCGGCCAGTTGCGCCTCCATGGTAGCCAGCGTGCCAGTCAGCACGCGCTCGTCCGGCCAGGAGGCGCGGAAGACGACGGCGACCGGGCAGTCGGCGCCATAGAAAGGCGTCAGCTCGGCGACGACCCGGCCGATGGCATGGATGGCGAGGTGGATGGCGAGCGTGGCGCCGGTGCGGCCGAACCCGGCAAGGGTTTCGCCGGGCGGCATTTTCGAGGCGCGGCCGGAGATGCGGGTCAGCACCAGGCTTTGCGCGACTTCGGGAATGGTCAGCTCGCGGCGTAGTGCGGCGGCCGCGGCGGCAAAAGACGGCACGCCCGGCGTCAGCGTGTAAGGGATGCCGTGCTTTTCCAGCCGGCGGATCTGTTCGGCAACGGCGCTCCACACCGAGAGATCGCCTGAGTGCAGGCGGGCGACATCGTGCCCGGCTTGGTGGGCGACCAGATACTCGGCCTCGATCTCGTCGAGCGACATCGGCGCGGTGTCGATCAATTTGGTGCCGGGCGCGCAGTGCTGCAACAGATCGGGCGCGACGATCGATCCCGCATAGAGGCAGACGGGACTAGTGCCGAGCAGGCGGCTGCCGCGCAAGGTGATCAGGTCGGCAGCACCCGGGCCGGCGCCGATGAAATGGACGGTCATGCCGCATCTCCGCTGATGGCGATGGCGCAGGTGACAGGACCGAGCACGGTGCGCGGCCCGAGCAGTTTTGCGCCTTTGCCGGCGGCGGCAAGCGCCGAGGCTTCGGAAACCGACGGCGTGCCGGCATGCTCCTGCGATAGGCCGGAACGGCTGGTCGTAGATGCGGCTTTGAGTTCGTCCTGCCCGACGACAATTACCGGAAGGCGGAGTTCGCGTCCGGCGGCGAAGATTGCCGCTTCATCCTGCTTGAGAGACGCGGTTGCGAGGGCTGAAAGCGCGGGCAGGGCAAGCCCGTGTGCCTCCAGTGCGGTTTCTACCGCGGCAAGCACGTCGCGTAGGCTGACGCCTTTGCGGCTGCCGATGCCCGCGACCATCATGGCTTCACCCAGCTCCATTGGGTGACCGGCATGGCCGGCCGCCACGCCTGCATCGAACCGACCGGCGAAGCACGGCATACAGCGATGCGGGTGATCTCGCCGCCAAGCGCAGTCTGACGGGAAAGCAGCAGCGCCTCCATCTCCAGCGTCACGGCGTTGGCGACGAGGCGGCCGCCGGCAGACAAGGCCTCGAGGGCTCCTTCCAGCACGCCGGCATCGCTGCCGCCGCCGCCGATGAAGATAGCCGCGGGCGTCTCCAGCCTGGCAAGCGCTTGCGGTGCCGAACCTTCGACGACGGTGAGACCGGGAACGCCGCAGGCCGCGGCGTTGCGCCGGATGCGGGCGGCGCGGGCCGGATCGGCCTCAACGGCAATGGCGCGCATGGAGGGATGCGCCAGCATCCATTCGATGCCGATGGAGCCCGATCCGGCGCCGATATCCCACAGCAGTTCGCCGCGCCTTGGCGCGAGAGCGGACAGGGTGACGGCGCGCACTTCGCGCTTGGTGATCTGGCCGTCATGCTCGAACAAATGTTCGGCAAGTCCCGCTATCAGCGGCAGGATGCGCGCTTGCGGAATCGATTCAACTTCGACCGCCAGCACGTTGAGCGGATTGATGTTTGCGAGGCCGAAGGTGCCGGCGCTCGCCGAGCGCAGCCTTTCGTTCGGGCCCCCGAGCGCCTCCAGGACCGTCAGCCGCGACGCCCCGAAGCCGAGCTCCGTCAGCAGACCGGCAATCGCCGCCGGTGCATCGCTGTCCGAGGTCAGCGCGAGAATGCGGGTGCAAGGATGCAGCAACGGCCGGATCAGGTCGAGCGAGCGGCCATGCAGCGAAATGGTCTCGATATCCTGCAGCGGCCAGCCCAGGCGTGAGGCGGCCAGCGAGATAGCCGAGGGCGCCGGGATCACCCGCATATCCTCCGCCGCGACCTTGCGGGCGAGGGTGACACCGACACCGTGGTAGAACGGGTCACCCGAGGCCAGCACGCAGACGCGTCTGCCGGAGAGCGCCAACACGTCGCGCATCTCGGCATCGAAAGGCGTCGGCCAGGCGCGCGCTTCACCTTTGGCGAGCGACGCGGCGAGGGCAAGGTGCCGCTTGCCGCCGAAGACGAATTCGGCCTCCGCGATCAACCGCTTGGCCTCGTCGCCGAGACCCGCTACACCGTCCTCGCCGATGCCGATGATCGTGAGCCACTTTGAGGTGAGCTTGGCGCCGCGCGGACCTTCAGCAGGCATGATGACCTACCGCATTCTGATCCTCGGCGGAACCACCGAAGCCCGGCAACTGGCCGGAAAGCTGGCCGCGCGCGCGGACATTTCGGTCATGCTGTCGCTGGCCGGCCGCACTGAGAGCCCGGTTGCGCAGGGGGTGCCGGTGCGGGTCGGCGGCTTCGGCGGTGCCGGCGGGCTGGCGGCGTATCTCCGCCAAAGCCAGATCGACCTGCTGATCGACGCCACACACCCCTACGCGGCGCAAATCTCCGCCAATGCGGCGGAAGCGGCGCGCATGACCGGCGTGTCTATCGTTGCGCTCAGGCGTCCCGAATGGGAGGCGGTCGACGGTGATCGCTGGATGTTGGTCGACGCCGTTGCCGGCGCGGTCAAGGCGTTGGGATCGGTGCCGCGCCGCGTGTTCCTGGCGCTCGGACGGCAGGAGGTCGCTGCCTTCGAGGCCGCTCCCCAGCATCATTATCTCATCCGTAGCGTCGACCCGGTCGAGCCCAGGCTCGCTGTGCCCGACGCGACCTATCTCTTGGCGCGCGGGCCGTTTCATGAGGCCGATGAGCGCACGCTGCTCAAAAGCCGTGGCATCGATGTCGTTGTTTCCAAAAACAGCGGCGGCGAGGCGACCTACGGCAAGATTGCGGCGGCGCGAGCGCTGGGAATCGAGGTTGTGATGATCCGCAGGCCGGCGCTGCCGGACGTGACGTCGGTCGAGACCGTCGAAGCACTTGCCGCTGTGCTCGATCATTTTCTGGTCGGTCATGCTCTTGGACCCGCTGCCGACCGCGGCGTGTAGACCAGCGCTGGTTTTTCGCCGCGTTTGATGATCCTGGTTTCCGGCGAGCCGATGATGATGCAGGTCGCCATGTCGGCCTTGGCGGCATCGGCGTCGGCCAGCAGACAAACCTCGATGCGCTCGTCTGGACGGCCGGCGGCGCGGCCAAAGATCACCGGCGTGGTGCCGGGCAGGATCGCCGTCAGGCATTCGAAGGCGCGGCCAAGCTGCCAGGGGCGTGCCTTGCTGATCGGATTGTAGAGCGCGATGACGAAGCCGGCGCCCGCCGCGGCAAGCAGGCGCAGCTCGATCAGGTCCCACGGCTTCAGATTGTCGGACAGCGAGATGGCGCAGAAATCATGGCCGAGCGGCGCGCCCATGCGGGCGGCGACGGCGAGCATAGCGGTGATGCCAGGCACGATAGCGATGTCGACCGCGCGCCATTCGGGCGGGCCAGCCTCGATCGCCTCGCAGACGGCCGCCGCCATGGCGAAGACGCCGGGATCGCCGCCGGATACGACGGCGACATCGTGGCCTTCCGCAGCCTTCAGCAGCGCGTCCCTGGAGCGCGCGAGTTCCTCGCGATTGTCGGAAGCGACGCGAATCTGGTCGGGGCGCAGGTCGAGCCGGTCAAGATAAGGCTTGTAGCCGTAGAAGAATTTTGCCTCGGCAAGGGCGCGGCTTGCTTCCGGCGTCACCTGGTCGGCGTTGCCGGGCCCGAGGCCGATGACGGTCAAGCGGCCACTCATGCTTCGGCTTTCAATGCGCCTGGCCGGCCCGACCAGCCGGCCACCAGCACGATGGCGAAATAAGGCGCCTGGTCGTCCCTTTTGTCGGCCAGCCGCATCGAGACGCCGCCCGGCATGGTGCCGCGCTCGACATAGATGGCCCGCGCCAGCTTGTCGGTTGCCCCCAGCGCACGCCTGATCTTGGGCAGGTTGCGGCCGACCTTCATGATCACCGCAGCGTCGGTGTCGGCGAGGCGACGCGTCAGCTCGAATTCGCTCATCGTGCCCGGCAATACGGTCAGCACGTCGTCGCCCTGGACGATCGACAGGCCGGTCGCCGACCAGCAGCCGGACATCGCAGTGACGCCGGGAATGACTTCGGTCGGAAAGCGGTGCGCCAGCCGGACATGAAGATGCATGTAGGAGCCGTAGAACAGCGGATCGCCTTCCGAAAGCACCGCCACCATCCTGCCGGCGCTTAGGTGCGCGGCGACCTTTTCGGCCGACTCTTCGTAGAAATCCGACATCTGTGACCGGTAATCGCTGTGATCCTTGTCGATTTCGGTCGTCACCGGATAGAGCAGCGGCAGTTCAATCAAATCGGGGCGAAAATGCGCGCCGACGATGGCCCGCGCATTGCTGTTGTTGCCGCGCTTGGCGAAATGCGCAACGACATCGGCCTCGGCGAGCGCGCGCACCGCCTTCAGGGTCAAAAGTTCCGGGTCGCCGGGACCGGTGCCGACGCCGACCAGCCGACCTTTTGCGATCGCATTCATAGGCCCGGCCTCGCCAATGCATTGAGGACGGCGGCGGTCATGGCGCTGCCGCCCAATCTGCCGCGCACGATGGCGTAAGGCACGCCATAGGAATTTTCGGCCAGCGCATCCTTCGATTCGGCGGCACCGACAAACCCGACCGGCATGCCGATGATCGCCGCCGGCTTCGGCGCGCCGTCGCGCAGCTTTTCCAGCAGATAAAACAGGGCGGTCGGCGCATTGCCGATGGCGACGACCGAACCGGCCATGCGCTCGCCCCACAGGTCGATGGCGGCGGCCGAGCGGGTGTTGCCGATCTTTTTCGCGATATCGGCAGTCCGCGGATCGCGCAGCGTGCAGATCACCTCGTTGCCGGCCGGAAGCCGGGCGCGCGTAACGCCATGCGAGACCATCTGCGCGTCGCAGAAGATCGGCGCGCCGGCGCCCAGCGCCGTGCGCGCAGCGGCAATGAAATCGCGCGAGAAAACGAAATGCCGCGCAGCCTCGACCTGGCCGCATGCATGGATCATACGGACAGCGACGTCGGCCTCGGCTTCGGAAAAGCGCGACAGGTCGGCCTCGGCGCGGATAATGGCGAAGGAGCGCTCGTAGATCGCCGTGCCATCACGGATATAGTCGTAGGCGTTCTGGGCGGGCATGCTCATTCCTGTCGATAGATTTCGGTAATGCCGGCCGCGCCGAGTCTCGCCAAGCAGGCGGCAGCGGTTTCGCCGGGATGTCGTGCGCTGCGGATCGCCGCTGCAACGCGGCAGATGCCGTGCGCAGCGTCGTAGCCCGGCCTGTATCCGGCGGGCAATGCCTTTGCCGTCCCGTCCACGACAAGTCCGGCTCCGTTTTCGCCACCGACGAGGGTCAGCGCCGCCGGACCGGGATAGGCGCAGCCCTTGGCACAGCCGGAGATGTGCAGCGTCAAGGAAGAATCGAAGATGTCGCGGTTTTCCACGGCGATGGTCTCGGCGATTTCGCGCGTCGCTATGCGACCGGAGGCACAGGCGGGAGCACCCGGGCAAGCGGCGATCCTGGTGCGCGCGTCGGCTGCGTCGGTGACAAAGCCGAAGGCTGCGGCGGCTTGGTGGAGGGATCTGCACGCCGTTGGTGGTAGGCCAAGGAGAAGCAGCGCGCGACCCGGCGCCAGGCGGATTTCGGTGACGCCGAGGGTGAGGGCGTGTTGCGTGAGCTCGATGAGTTTTTGCGATGGCATGCTGCCGAAGGGGAGGCCGATGCCGAGGGCGGTGCCGGCCGCGGCCAAGTCGAAAGCTCCGATAGGCTGGCATTCCTTCGCGCCCCCCTCTGTCCTGCCGGACATCTCCCCCACTTGGGGGGAGATCGGCAGTTTCGCCGCCGGCTCTCCCTTTTCAACGTCGGAGATTGGCGAAGGCGGTGACGAGAGCGCAATCTCCCCCCTTGTGGGGGAGATGTCCGGCAGGACAGAGGGGGGCGCCACAGAATGCCAGCTTGCGAGAGATGCTAATTGTCTCTCCGTCAAATCCCTTGCATGCGTTTCGCGGCCTCTTTCGGCAACCATCCTTAGTACCGCAACGGCGATATCACTGACCGCATCTTCCTCGGCCACCGCCAGCGGCGTCGCAGTCTGCGCATCTCGGGCGACGGACACTGCCCATCGAGTTCCCTCGTGCGTCCGCATAGCGATCAGCCTGACATCGGCCGTCACCGTTCCCATGCCCAACTGTCCGCCGCCATCAACGATCACCGAAACCTTCGGCCCGAGCCGTTGTGCCAGCCCGGCGTCCTCAATTGCCGCCCGAATCCGCTCGGCTACCGGGCGGGGGTCGGCTATCTCCTCCGGGTCGAGCCCGGCCAGTGGGCCGGTCTCGACCGGCACGCCGGTGCGAACGGCAATACCCAGCACATCGACCTCCATCGCCAGCAGCCGGGCGCTTGCCGGCGTCAGGCCGCGGATCTGCAGGCTGCCGCGGGCGGTCACTTCCATGATGCCGTTGCCGTGGCGCGAGGCGGATTCGCAGAGCCCAATCAACGACTTCAGCAACAGTCCTCCGGCGACCGGATTGAGCCGCACCAGCAGCCCATCGCCGGTTTGCATCGGCGCCGACAAAGCGGGGCAGGCGCCACGGCGCGAAGAGGCGTTCATGCCGTCACCCCCAGCGCCTGGGCTTCGGCAATCAGTGCGACGAGATCGTCGTCGATGGAATTGCGCAGCGGGTGCCAGAGACCGCGCCGCCGTGCCGACAGCAAACGCTCGGCAATAACTTTCGCGGCCGACGGGTTCTCGCGCAGGATGAAGGCGCGGACAACGGGGTCGCCGAGATAGGCGTCGTGCACGGCCTCGATCAGCGTGCCAGATATGGCATGGGTAGTCTCGGCGAAGCCGACCAGCCGATCAACTGTCTCGGCGAATTCCGATGCACCGCGCGGCCCGTGGCGCATCTGGCCGGCGATGAAGCGCGGGTTGACCGCGCGGGCGCGAACTACCCGGGATACGGCCTCACCAACCGAGCGTGCCTTCGGCTTTTGCGGGTCCGTGGTGTCGAGCACGATGACATCGGCGTTCTTGCCGAGCGCCGCAAGCGCTGCCGAAAAGCCGCCGATAAAGGCGACGTCGGCCGAGCCTTCGAGGACGTCGCGACCGGGATCGTCTCCGGTATGGACGAAAAGGTCGGCGTCGGCGATACGATCCTCGAACGCGCCGGGCACTGAGACACCTTCGGCCGCGGCGCCGCCATAGGCGTGCGAGGTGGCGGCGATATAGGCGCGGCCGATTTCTTCGCGCACGGCCCAGTCGCCGCTCGACAACAGGTCCTCGATGCCAGCACCGTAAGTGCCGGGCGAGGTACCGAATATGCGCGGACTGATCTTTCCGTCTGCACGCGTGCTGGCCGCGAGCGGGTTTTCCGAAGCGTCCTCGTCGCGGGTCGACACCGCGATGGCGGCGGCATCGATCAGCGCGATCTGGGTCGGGAACATGTCGCGGAACAGGCCCGATATGCGCCAGGTGACGTCGACGCGCGGGCGGCCGAGCGTTGCCGGCGGCAGCACCTCGATGCCGGTGATGCGGCCGGTGGCGGAATCCCATTGCGGCCGGCAGCCCATCAGCGCCAGGCCTTGCGCGATCTCCTCGCCGCCGGTACGCAGCGAGGCCGAGCCCCATAGGTCGATGACCAGCGAGCACGGCCAGTCGCCATGCGATTGCATGTAGCTGCGCAAGACCTCGTCGGCGGCCGCCCTGCCGAGATCGAAGGATGTCGGCGTCGGCATGGCGCGCGGGTCGGCAGTGAACAAATTGCGGCCGGTCGGCAGCACATCGCGCCGGCCACGTGCCGGCGCACCGGCCGGACCGGCAGCGACGTGGCGGCCGTCGAGGGCGGCAAGCAGTGCTGCTTTCTCGGCCGCGGCACTTTGCTGGCGCAGCGGATCGGCCTCGCCCTCGGGCGAGCGACCGTAGATATGCAGGCCGTCCTTGATGGCGAAATCCTTGAGATCGCAGAGCCAGGCGTCGATGCGGCGCAAAGCCTCGTCGGCTGCGTCGGTCCTGGCGACGCCCGCCTCTGAGGCAAGGCCGGTCTTTTCCGCCGTCTCGACGATCAGCTTCGCCAGGCGGTCGCGGCGGCGGCGGTCGAGCCCGTCCGCCTGGGCATATTCGTCGACCAGCCGCTCAAGCCTGTGCTGGTTTTCGTCCAGCCCGGCGCCGGTCAGCGGCGGCGGCAAATGGCCGAGCGTGACGGCGGCAATGCGCCGCTTGGCCTGCGCTGCCTCGCCGGGGTTGGAGACGATGAACGGATAAATGACGGGCAGGGGGCCGGTGACGATTTCGGGAAAGCAGTTTTCGCTGAGCGCAACGGTTTTGCCGGGCAGCCATTCCAGCGTGCCGTGGGCGCCGACATGGACAATTGCATGGATGCCGAGCGACTTGCGCAGCCAGAGGCCAAAGGCGACCAGCGCATGGCGCGGCGGCAATGTCGGGTCGTGATAATCGGCGCGGCGGTCGGCTGAGCGCCCGCGATCGGGGGCCAGCGCCACGGTGACGTTGCCGAAGGTGGCTGCGCGGAAGGGGAATTGCCTGTTGTGTACTGGATTTGAAGGTTGGCGTTCTGTCGCGCCCCCCTCTGTCCTGCCGGACATCTCCCCCATTTGGGGGGAGATTGCGCCCTCATCTCTGCTTTCGCCAATCTCCAACGCTGTAGGAAGAGAGCCGGCAACGGAGCCGCCAATCTCCCCCCAAATGGGGGAGATGTCCGGCAGGACAGAGGGGGGCGCCTCGCATAAACCTGTTTCGTCTTCCGCCTTTCCCCAGGCCGCCGTCACGGCAGCTATCGCTTCAGCAGGCAATTGCGTCGAAAGGTCGAGATAATCCTCCAATCTCAACCCTTCAGCTCCACGCTCCAGCACCTCCAGCAATTCGCGCGGCGTTTGCGGAATCCGTTCAACGGCGTAGCCCTGTTCGCTCAGGTCGTGCAGCATCGCCAGCACGCTGGACGGTACGTCAAGGCCGACGGCGTAGCCGGTGCGACCGGGGGCACTCGGATAGTCGGGGATCAGGATGGCGAGCTTGCGCTCCGCGCGCGGCGTTCGCTGCAGGCGCACGAAGGCCTCGATACGGTTCGCCACTTGCACCACGCGGTCCGGCTCTGGGCGGTTGACGAAGGCGCGGAAGGCCAATGCGGGATCGGTCTCGCTTTCGTCCTTGAAGGAAATGGCGCCGGCCAGGATCCGGCCGTCGAGCTCGGGCAGGACGACATGCATGGCAAGGTCGGCGGGCGCCAGGCCGCGCTGGTTGCTTTGCCAGATGTCGCGGCGGGTGGTTGCGACGATGACCTGGAACACCGGTACGCCGGCGCGGTCGAACAGGGTTTCGACGCCGGGCTCGGCACCCGAGGCGAAAGCCGTCGCAGTGATGATGGCGGCGGGATTTAGCGCGGCAAGCGCGGTCTCGACAAAGGCGAGCGAGGCCAGGTCCTTGAGGCTGGAAACGAAGATGGGCACGGGAGCCATGCCGCGTGCGCTCAGCGCTTCGAAAAGCGCGTCGATTGGCGCGACATCGGCGGCGAGCAGCATCGAGCGGTAGAAGAGAATTGGCACGACGTCCCCCTCGCCCTCGAGGCGAGGGTGGCCCGAAGGGCCGGGTGGGGTCGTTGCGGCAGTGCTCGACGTTTTATGTTGGCGCGCTTCAAAGTGTTGGCGCGCTTCGGAGAGGACCCCACCCCCGGCTTGCGGCCGGACCCTCCCCTCGAGGGGGAGGGGGACGACACCGCGTCCCGGCTCATAAAATCCCGCCTTTGGCACGCTGACAGGTTCAGCGACCGCCGCACCCGATCCAGCGAGACTTGCCAGTCTCCGCACCAGCGCCGTCATATTTGCTGGCCCGCCCTCGCGGAAATAGCCAAGCAGGCCGTCCAACTCCTCGCGCGACAGCGTCGAGGCTTCGATCAGCCGCAAATCCTCGTCGTGGCTCTCGCCCGGCAGCAGCGCCAGCTTGATGCCGCGATTTCGCGCGATAACGGCGAGCTGGTCGCAGCCATAGCGCCACCACTCATAGCCGCCGAGGATGCGGACAAGAATGAGCTTGGCGTGGCGGGCGACGCTGTCGATCCAGAGGTCGACAGACATCGGATGGCGCAGGTCGCGCAAGGCGGCGAGCCGCATCGACGGCAGGCGGTCCGCATCCATCCTCCACGCCGCCGCCAGCCCGGCCAGGTCGCTGTCGGTGAAGGACAGCGCCACGACATCCGCAGGCGTTTGCCCGAGATCCACAGGCTCGGCGAGATCGTCGAGCGAGGCGGACGTCGTGGTGAGGATGTGCATCGCGGCTCTGCCTGGAGTCAACCAGCGAGGATTCGCTCGATCGCCGGGCGGTTCAGCCCTTTCAAGCCGATGACGACGAGGCGCGAGCGGCGGTCGTCTTCAGCGGTCCAGGCGCGGTCGTAGTAGTGATTGACGCGCGGACCGACGGCCTGCAGCAGGAGCCGCATCGGCTTGCCGCCGACTTCGACGAAACCCTTGACGCGCAACACGTTTTCTTCCTCCGCCGCCGTGGCGACGCGTTGTGCCAGCTCGTCCGGATTGGAGACAGACGCGATGTCGATGACGAAACTATCGAAGTCGTCATGCTCGTGGTCTAGCTCGTCGTCGTGGTGGGTCTTGCGGTTCTCGATGTCGTCCTCGACAGCAAGGCCGAGACCGAGCAGCACCGACAGGTCGACCTTGCCTTGCGAGGTCGGCACGATCTTCACCGCGCGCGCAACATGCTTGCCGATGACGGCATTGGCGCGGGCCGAGCCGGCGGCGTCCAGCAGGTCGCTCTTCGACAGGATGATCAGGTCGGCGCAAGCGAGCTGGTCTTCGAACACTTCCTCGACCGGATCGTCGTGGTCGAGCGTCTCGTCCTGCGCGCGCTGCGTCTGCAGGGCATCCATGTCGTTGGCGACGCGGCCATCAGCCAGCGCCGGTCCGTCAACCACGGCGATGACGCCGTCGACCGTGACGCGGCTTTTCACCGACGGCCACTGGAAGGCCTGGACCAGCGGCTTGGGCAGGGCCAGCCCGGACGTCTCGATCAGGATGTGGTCGACCCTCGGCGTCAGCGACAGGATCTGGTCGAGCGCCGGAACGAAATCGTCGGCGACGGTGCAGCAGATGCAGCCATTGGCCAGCTCGACGATGTTTTCCTTGGGGCAGGTGTCGATGCCGCAGCCCTTCAGTATCTCGCCGTCGATGCCGATGTCGCCGAACTCGTTGACGATGATGGCCAGCCGCTTGCCTTTGGCGTTTTCGAGCAAATGGCGGATCAGCGTCGTCTTGCCGGCGCCGAGAAAGCCGGTGACGACGGTGCAAGGAACGCGCGACAGGGAGGCAGCGATCATATCAGGTCCTTAAAAAGGTCGAGGGGAGGGATACGGGCAACGAGGCCGCGCTTCAGGCAATCGGGACGGCCGCGCCATGGAATGAGCCCGTCCGTCGAGGTGGCGAACAGCTTTGCGCCGGTCACGAGATCAGCGCCGCTGGTCGCGGTCAGGTCGCCGAAGACATAACTCCAGCAGCCGTCGCGCAGCATGGCGGCGCTGAGCCGGCGCTTGCAATTGCCGAGGCATTCGACGGTGCGGATGTTGATGTTTTCGCCGGCAGCGGCGCGGCGCGTGTCCTGGGCGAGCAGTTCGCCGGCGCGCGGACGAGCGTCAGAACCGGTCTCGTCACGGCAGGACGAGCAGACGATGACGGTGACCCCGGCCGGGGAATCACCATGGCCGGGCAATAAATCCGCTGTCTCAGCCGAAAAACTGCTGTCGCGTTCCAATTCAGGCTCCTTGCCCGGAAAACCCGCCAGGCGATCGGATTCTTATGTCCTAGACGGCAGGTCTCCTGGCTCGCGGGTCATCGCCTGGGTGCCGCCTTCCCGGGAATATCCCAGTGGTTTTCGGCCTTGGCTCGTCGCTTACAGTTGCGGGGACAGCCGCGGATTTGAAATCGAGATTTCGCACCGCATTCCCTCTTGGCCCTTGCCGTTGCGGGCAGGGGACCGTCTGGAAGGATTTAGGCTTGTGGAGGCAGTCGTGTCAACGCACGTCTATGACGCGACTATATCTGCGAGCGGCTGGCCGAGATCGCCGGCGGCGGTCACCTCGATGCGCTCGAGCCCGAGCCAGCCCTGCATCTGCTTCAATTCCTCGAAGAGTTCGGCTGCGGTTTGTGGCGGGGCGCCGGGCTCCGCATAGGCGGCATGGACGCGCAATACGCCGGCCGGACGGTCGGCCCTGAGGTCGACGCGCCCGACGATGCTGTCGCCGAGCAAGAACGGCAGCACATAATAGCCGTACCGGCGCTTTTCTGCCGGCGTGTAGATCTCGATGCGGTAGTGGAAGTCGAACAGCCGTTCGGTGCGCGACCGCTCGAAGACGACGGGATCGAACGGCGCGAGCAAGGCGCGCGCCTCGATCTTTCGCGGGAAACGGGCGTCCTTGTGGAGATAGGCTGTTTTGCTCCAGCCTTCGACGCTCACCGGCAACAGCTCGCCAGCCTCGACCAACTCCTCTATGCGGCCCTTGATGTCGGCGGGCGAGAGGCGGAAATAATCGCGCAGGTCGCCTGCCGTGGCGACGCCATGGGCGCGGGCGGAGATGCGCAGCAATTCGCGGTGAGCGGCCTCGGGAGCGGGCGTTGGCAGATTTAGTATTGTTGGCGGCAGCACGCGCTCAGGCAGATCGTAGAACCGCTCGAAGCCGCGGCGATGCGCGGTGGTGATGCGGCCGGCCCAGAACAGCCATTCGAAAGCATGTTTGGCATGGCTCCAGCCCCACCAGCCGCCCGAACCCTTCTGGCCTTCGAAAGCCGACGCCGCGATCGGGCCTCGTTCGGCGACCTCGCGATAGATGTCTTCGATATAGGCGGCGTGCTCGCGGCCCCATTTGGCCAGTCCGCTGTACATTTCGTCGCCGCGCTCGGCCCGCTGCATGCGCCAGCGCATCAGCGGATAGGTTTCGACCGGCAGGAACGAGGCTTCGTGGGCCCAATATTCGAAGACCATACGCTTGCGCGTTACCGCGGCGTCGTCGAGCAGCGCCAGCTTGTAGGGGCCAAGCCGCGAATAGAGCGGCATATAGTGGGCGCGCACCACGGCGCTGACGGAATCGATCTGCAGCAGGCCGGTACGGCCAAGCACCCGAGCCAGATGCCGGCGGTCGGGCGTACCGGTGGGGCGAGGGTCATTGAATCCCTGTGCCGCGAGCGCAACGCGACGGGCCATGGCAAGCGAGATTTTTTCCTTCATGAGGGCGGCATCCGGACGATGTTAGACAGAGAAAATGACCTGCGATTCCGCGCCATGCTAACAGGGTTTTGGCGGCATCCATGTCAGGAGAGAAAAGTGGAGTAAAAGATGAAGGAAATCAAACAGGAGCGGATCAGACCAGTTTTCCCGGATATGCCGCCCAGCACCGCGATTTGAACAAGGTTTGACTTGCTTCGCCGAAAGCGCTGCGCTAACCCTCGCCGCGTTGCAGCATAGAGCCCCCTTCAAACGGTTCAGTGGTTAAACTGTCACGCTTCCGCAAGTGGGTCCGGTGCTGTAATCAGAGTGGATTGGCCGCCAACGGAAAGCCGCAGCATGAACGCACTTTTAGGTTCGTACCTGCCCATCGTCCTGTTCATCGGCGTGGCGCTGGTCGTCGGCCTGGCGCTACTTGCCGCACCCTTCCTGGTCGCCTACCGCAACCCCGATCCGGAAAAGCTTTCGGCCTATGAGTGCGGCTTCAACTCGTTCGACGACGCCCGCATGAAGTTCGACATCCGCTTCTACCTGGTGTCGATCCTGTTCATCATATTCGACCTGGAGGTGGCCTTCCTGTTTCCATGGGCAGTGTCGTTCAGCCAGATCGGCATGCTCGGTTTCTGGTCGATGATGGTGTTTTTGGCGGTGCTGACCATCGGCTTTGCCTATGAATGGAAAAAAGGAGCGCTGGAATGGGATTGAACGACAGTTCCGGCACGCTCGTCGCGCCGAAGCCCAAGGGCCTCATCGACCCCAACACCGGCAGGCCGATGGGGGATGATGATCCGTTCTTCCTGGAGATCAACAACGAACTCGCCGACAAGGGTTTCCTCGTCACCTCGACGGAGGCGCTGATCACCTGGGCACGCAGCGGCTCGCTGATGTTTATGACCTTCGGTCTCGCCTGCTGCGCCGTCGAGATGATCCACACCTCGATGCCGCGCTACGACAGCGAGCGTTTCGGTGTCGCGCCCCGCGCGTCTCCGCGCCAGTCTGACATCATGATCGTCGCCGGCACGCTGACCAACAAGATGGCGCCGGCGCTGCGCAAGGTCTACGACCAGATGCCGGAGCCGCGCTACGTCATCTCGATGGGCTCCTGCGCCAATGGCGGCGGCTATTATCATTATTCCTATTCGGTGGTGCGCGGCTGCGACCGTATCGTGCCGGTCGACATCTACGTGCCCGGCTGTCCGCCGAGCGCCGAAGCGCTGCTCTACGGCATCCTTCTGCTGCAGAAGAAGATCCGCCGCACCGGCACGATCGAACGGTGAGCGGCATGACCCAGGCGTTGAATGACCTCTCGGCCTATCTCGGCGAGAAGCTGACCGGCCGGATCGGCGAGGCGGTGCTCGCTTATGGCGAACTCACTATCTCGGTCGAGCCGCGCGACCTGATCGAGGTGGTGACCTTCCTGCGCGACGACCCGAAATGCCAGTTCATTTCGATCATCGACGTTTGCGGCGCCGATTATCCGTCGCGCGCAAAGCGCTTCGACGTCATCTATCATTTACTGTCGCCGAGGCAGAATATCCGCGTCCGCATCAAGGTCCAGGCCGACGAAGAGACGCTGGTGCCGTCGATCACGGGCATTTATCCCGGCGCCGACTGGTTCGAGCGCGAGACCTACGACCTCTATGGCGTGCTGTTTTCGGGCCATCCCGATCTGCGGCGGATCCTGACCGACTACGGCTTCGAGGGCCATCCGCTGCGCAAGGATTTTCCGCTGACCGGCTTCGTCGAGGTGCGCTACGACGACGAAGCCAAGCGCGTCATCTACGAGCCGGTCGAGCTCAAGCAGGAATTCCGCAATTTCGATTTTCTCAGCCCTTGGGAGGGGACGGATTACGTTCTTCCAGGCGACGAAAAAGCCAAGACGAATTGAGACGCCAAAATGGCTGAGACTTCCGTTCGCAACTTCAATATCAACTTTGGGCCTCAGCACCCTGCTGCCCATGGTGTTTTGCGGTTGGTTCTCGAACTCGACGGCGAAGTCGTCGATCGCGTCGATCCGCATATCGGGCTGTTGCATCGCGGCACGGAAAAGCTGATCGAGCACAAGACTTATCTGCAGGCTGTGCCCTATCTCGACCGGCTCGACTATTGCGCGCCGATGAACCAGGAGCATGCCTTTGCGCTCGCAGCCGAGCGGCTGCTCGGTATCGAGGTGCCGAAGCGCGGCCAGCTGATCCGCGTGCTTTATGCCGAGCTCGGCCGCATCATGTCGCATATCCTCAACGTGACGACGCAGGCACTGGACATCGGTGCGCTGACGCCGCCACTGTGGGGTTTCGTCGAACGTGAAAAGCTGATGGTGTTCTATGAGCGGGCCAGCGGCTCGCGCATGCACGCGGCCTATTTCCGGCCGGGCGGCGTTCATCAGGATCTGCCGCAGAAGCTGATCGAGGACATCGGCAACTGGATCGACCCGTTCTTGAAGTCGGTCGACGATCTCGACGCGCTTTTGACCGGCAACCGTATCTTCAAGCAGCGCAATGTCGATATCGGCGCCGTCTCGTTGGCGGACGCCTGGGCCTGGGGTTTTTCCGGCGTCATGGTGCGCGGGTCGGGTGCTCCCTGGGACCTGCGCAAATCGCAGCCCTACGAATGCTATGCCGAGCTGGATTTCGACGTTCCGATCGGCAAGAACGGCGACTGTTTCGACCGCTATCTGGTGCGCATGGAAGAGATGCGGCAGTCGGCGAAAATCATGCGCCAGTGCGTCGACCTGTTGCTCGGCAAGGAGGGCAGCGGGCCGGTGTCCAACCTCGACGGCAAGGTGGTGCCGCCGAAGCGCGCGGCGATGAAGCGCTCGATGGAAGCGCTGATCCATCATTTCAAGCTCTACACCGAAGGCTACCGCGTTCCGGCCGGCGAGGTCTATGCCGCGGTCGAGGCGCCGAAGGGCGAGTTCGGCGTCTATCTCGTCTCCGACGGCACCAACAAGCCCTACCGCTGCAAGCTGCGCGCGCCCGGCTTTGCGCATCTGCAAGCCATGGACTTTTTGTGCCGCGGCCACATGTTGGCCGACGTCACCGCCGTTCTCGGCTCCCTCGACATCGTGTTTGGTGAGGTCGATCGCTAAATGTCAGTCCGCCGTCTCGCAGAAGCCAGCCGCCAGCCAGCCTCCTTCGCCTTCAACCGGGCGAATGCGGCGGCGGCGAAGCAGTGGATCAAGAAATATCCGAAGGGGCGCGAGCAATCCGCGATCATCCCCCTGCTCATGCTGGCGCAGGTGCAGGAAGGCTGGGTGACCAAGGCGGCGATCGAGACCATCTCCGATATGCTCGGCATGCCCTATATTCGCGGGCTGGAAGTCGCCACCTTCTATACGCAATACCAGCTCAATCCGGTCGGCACCCGCGCGCACATCCAGGTCTGCGGCACCACGCCCTGCATGCTGCGCGGCTCGGAAGCGCTGATGGATGTGTGCCGCTCGAAGATCCATCACGACCAGTTCCACACCAACGACAAGGGCACGCTGTCGTGGGAGGAGGTCGAGTGCCTCGGCGCTTGCGTCAACGCACCGATGGTGATGATATTCAAGGACACCTATGAGGATTTGACGCCGGAGCGGCTTGCCGAGATCATCGACCTCTATGACGCCGGCAAGGGCGCCACGGTGAAACCCGGACCGCAAAACGGCCGCGTCACCTCAGAGCCGGCCAGCGGCCTGACGACCCTCAAGAGCGAAAAGGCGATCCTGAAGGCGACCCGCGACCGGGAAACCAGGGCGGCGGCCAAGGCCGCGAAGGAAGCTGAGCCGGCGGCTGTCGCGGCGCCGGCCCCGCCAGCCGCGCCTGCACCGGCGCCGGTTGCGCCCTCGAATGCCAGCAAGCCGAAGACCGACGCGGTCGAGACCAGCCCGGCGATGAAATCGCCGTCGGCGACAAAAGTCGCGCCCGCGACGGAAAAGGCAGCGAGTGTGGCAGCGCCTCTGCATTCGGCCGCCAATGCCAACAAGGCCGAGCCCCAGGTCGAGGACGTCTCGAAACAGCGCAAAGGGCCCAAGAACAAGGCCGAGCCGGCGTCTGCTTTCAAAGCGCCGGAGGCCAAGGTCAAAACGGCGAAGACTGCCGCCAAGCCGTCGCCCGGAAACAGGAGCCGGCCGACCGGCAAGAAGCCGGTCTGAGGAACGAGCAATGCTTCAGGACAGAGACCGCATCTTCAACAACATCTACGGCCGCTTCGACAAGTCGCTGGCCGGCGCCTTGGCGCGCGGCGCCTGGGACAACACGCCCGGCATCATTGCCAAGGGGCGCGAGTGGATCGTCAACGAGATGAAGGCCAGCGGCCTGCGCGGCCGCGGCGGCGCCGGCTTTCCGACCGGGCTGAAATGGTCGTTCATGCCCAAGCAAAGCGACGGCCGGCCGAGCTATCTCGTCGTCAATGCCGACGAATCCGAGCCCGGCACCTGCAAGGACCGCGACATACTGCGCCATGACCCGCACACGCTGGTCGAAGGCTGCCTGCTTGCCGGCTTCGCCATGGGCGCGGTCGCCGCCTACATCTATGTGCGCGGCGAGTTCATCCGCGAGCGCGAGGCGCTGCAGCGTGCCATCGACGAGGCCTATGCGGCCAAGCTGATCGGCAAGAACAACACGTCCGGCCATGATTTCGACATCTACATGCATCATGGCGCCGGCGCCTACATCTGCGGCGAGGAAACGGCACTGCTCGAAAGCCTGGAGGGCAAGAAGGGCCAGCCGAGGCTAAAGCCGCCATTTCCGGCCAATGTCGGTCTCTATGGCTGCCCGACGACGGTCAACAATGTCGAGTCCATCGCGGTCGCGCCGACCATCCTGCGCCGCGGTGCCGCCTGGTTCTCGTCCTTCGGCCGGCCCAACAATGTCGGCACCAAGCTGTTCTGCATCTCCGGCCACGTCAACAATCCGTGCACTGTCGAAGAGGCGATGTCGATTCCGTTCCGCGAACTGATCGAGACGCATTGCGGCGGCATTCGCGGCGGCTGGGACAATCTGCTGGCGGTCATTCCGGGCGGCGCCTCAGTGCCGCTGGTGCCGGCCGAGCAGATTATCGACGCGCCGATGGATTTCGACGCGCTGCGCGACCTGAAATCGGGCCTCGGCACGGCGGCTGTCATCGTCATGGACAAATCGACCGATATCGTGAAAGCGATCGCGCGGCTTTCCTACTTCTACAAGCACGAAAGCTGCGGCCAGTGCACGCCCTGCCGTGAGGGTACCGGCTGGATGTGGCGGGTGATGGAACGGCTGGTGCGCGGCGAGGCGCAGAAGCGCGAGATCGACATGCTGCTCGACGTGACCAAGCAGGTCGAGGGCCACACGATCTGCGCGCTGGGCGATGCGGCGGCATGGCCGATCCAGGGCCTGATGCGGCATTTCCGCGGCGAGGTGGAGCGGCGCATCGACGAGTTTTCGCGCAACGCACACCGCGCCGAACCGGTGCTGGCTGCGGCGGAATAGAAGAATTCAAAAAATGCGGGCGAATGCCCGAAATGAGGAAACGAGCGCGGGCAGACGGAAACGACCAGGAGACCACCTATGTCGCTGTTTTCGATACCCGATCATTTGACGCCCGATATGGACCCGTTGTTGAAGATGAAGCAGGACCTGACCACGATGATGCCGAAGGAGATGGCCAATGCCGTCAACCTCCTGGCGCATCCTGTCGCGGGCGCGGCGGCGATGACGGCACTCGGCATCGGCCTTGCTAATCACGCCTTTGGCATCTGGATGGGTGTGCTTTCAGGTGCGGCCGAGACCTCGCAGCGGCTTTGGCAGCCGGTCGCCGACGATTTCGGGGCCCGGACCGAACGCGTTTCCGCGACCGGCAAAAGCTCCTCGACCAAGGCGCGCGCAGCCACCAGAACCCTGATTGCCAAGGCGCAGTCCTTCGCCAACGATGTGACCGACATTGCGATGAGCACCGCAGCACGGAGCTTGGCGGATGCCAACACCGTTGCAGCGGACCCGTCGGCCGGGCTGATGCCGGAGGATTTCAAACAGCCCAAGCCGATGGACCGGCCAGCCGAGCCCGCCGACCTCAAGGCGATATCGGGCATCGGACCGAAACTGGAAAAGGTGCTGAACGGCCTTGGCATCTGGACATACGCCCAGATCGCCGCGTGGACGCCGGAAGAGATCGCCTGGGTCGAGGATTACCTGTCGTTGAAGGGCCGTATCGGCCGTGACGGCTGGATCGGTCAGGCAGCGAGGTTGGCCGAGGCCAAACACTGAATTGAATATCGTGCGCGGTTCCGGCCGCGTCGAAAAGAAAGATTGCGGAACGTCCGCAGGGGTTTGAGGCGAAATGGCAAAGCTCAAGGTCGACGGGAAAGAGATCACTGTACCCGACCATTACACGCTGCTGCAGGCGGCCGAGGACGCCGGCGCGGAAGTGCCGCGCTTTTGCTTCCACGAGCGGCTGTCGATCGCCGGCAATTGCCGCATGTGCCTGATCGAGGTGAAGGGCGGGCCGCCCAAGCCGCAAGCGTCCTGCGCCATGGGCGTACGCGACCTGCGCCCGGGCCCGAACGGCGAGGCGCCGGAAATCTTCACCAACACGCCGATGGTCAAGAAGGCGCGCGAAGGTGTGATGGAATTCCTGCTGATCAACCATCCGCTGGACTGCCCGATCTGCGACCAGGGCGGCGAGTGCGACCTGCAGGACCAGGCGATGGCGTTCGGCGTCGATTCCTCGCGCTACCACGAGAACAAGCGGGCGGTCGAAGACAAGTATATCGGGCCGCTGGTCAAGACGATCATGAACCGCTGCATCCATTGCACGCGCTGCGTCCGCTTTACCACCGAGATTGCGGGCATATCCGAGCTCGGCCTGATCGGCCGCGGCGAGGATGCCGAGATCACCACCTATCTCGAAAGCGCCATGACTTCGGAACTGCAGGGTAATGTCATCGACCTTTGCCCGGTCGGTGCGCTGACCTCCAAACCCTACGCCTTCCAGGCGCGGCCTTGGGAACTGACCAAGACGGAATCCATCGACGTGATGGACGCCGTCGGCTCGGCGATCCGCGTCGACAGCCGGGGCCGCGAAGTGATGCGCATCCTGCCGCGCACCAACGAGGCGGTGAACGAGGAATGGATTTCCGACAAGACCCGCTTCATCTGGGACGGCTTGCGCACGCAGCGCCTCGACCGGCCCTATGTGCGCAAGGACGGCAGACTGGCACCGGCAAGCTGGGCCGAGGCTTTTGCCGCGATCAAGGAAGCGGTATCGAGTGCCGCACCCGAAAAGATCGGTGCCATTGCCGGCGATCTCGCTGCCGTCGAGGAGATCTACGCGCTGAAGCTTCTGATGGCTTCGCTCGGCTCCAAGAACACCGACTGTCGTCAGGACGGTGCCGCACTCGATCCGTCGCTCGGCCGGGCGAGTTATGTCTTCAACCCGACCATCGAAGGCATCGAACACGCCGATGCGGTGCTGATCATCGGCGCCAATCCACGCTATGAGGCGTCCCTGCTCAACGCCCGCATCCGCAAGCGCTGGCGGGCCGGCAATCTGCCGGTCGGCGTCATCGGCGATGTCGGCGATACGCGCTATGATTACGAGCAGCTCGGTGCCGGGCCGGAATCGCTGAAAGATCTCGCCGACGGCAACGGCAAATTCTTCCAGCTGCTGAAGAAGGCGACGCATCCGCTGATCATCGTCGGCCAGGGTGCGCTGGCGCGTCCGGACGGCGCGGCCGTGCTCGGCCAGGCGGCGAAGCTCGCCGTCGCCGTCAATGCCGCAAGAGCCGACTGGAACGGTTTTGCCGTGCTGCACACCGCGGCGGCGCGGGTCGGCGGCCTTGATGTCGGCTTCGTGCCGGGCGAGGGCGGCAGGAATGTCGCCGCCATGCTCGGCGAGACCGACGTGCTGTTCCTGCTCGGCGCCGACGAGATCGACATGGCCAAGACCGGCGGCGCTTTCGTCGTCTATATCGGCACGCATGGCGACAAGGGCGCGCATCGCGCCAACGTCATCCTGCCGGGTGCCGCCTATACCGAAAAATCGGGCACCTTCGTCAACACCGAGGGCCGCGTGCAGCAGACCAACCGGGCCGGCTTCGCGCCCGGCGAGGCGCGCGAGGATTGGGCGATTCTCAGGGCTCTGTCGGATGTGCTCGGCAAGAAGCTGCCGTTCGATTCGCTGCCGCAGCTGCGCGCAAAACTCTATGGCGAATACCCGCATCTCGCCCGCATCGATCATGTCGCTGCCGGCGATCCGGCCGACATCGCCAGGGTGGCGAAGCTCGGCGGGCGGCTGAACAAGGGCACCTTCACCTCGCCGATCAAGGATTTCTACCTGACCAACCCGATCGCGCGGGCTTCCGCGGTGATGGCCGAGTGCTCGGCTTTGGCGAAGAACGGCTTCAGGCAGGCGGCGGAGTAGACATGGACACCTTCTTCTCCTTCTACGTGCTGCCAGCGCTGCTGATCCTTTTGAAGTCGGTCGTGCTGATCGTCGTTCTGTTGATCTTCGTCGCCTATGTGCTTTACGCCGATCGCAAGATCTGGGCGGCCGTGCAATTGCGCCGTGGACCGAACGTCGTCGGTCCGTGGGGCACGCTGCAGGCCTTCGCCGATCTGCTGAAATTCGTCTTCAAGGAGCCGGTCATCCCGTCCGGCGCCAACAAGGGCGTTTTCCTGCTGGCGCCGCTGGTGTCGGCGGTGCTTGCGATCTCCGCCTGGGCGGTGATACCGGTTAATGAAGGCTGGGCGATAGCCAACGTCAATGTCGGCATCCTCTATGTCTTCGCCATCTCCTCGCTCGAAGTCTATGGCGTCATCATGGGCGGCTGGGCGTCCAATTCGAAGTATCCGTTCCTGGGCGCCCTGCGCTCGGCGGCGCAGATGGTGTCCTACGAAGTATCGATCGGCTTCGTCATCGTCACCGTGCTGCTTTGCGTCGGCTCGCTCAACCTGTCCGACATCGTCTTGTCGCAGCAGGACGGGCTGGGCACGCGGCTCGGCCTGCCCAACACCTTCCTCGACTGGCATTGGCTGTCGCTGTTCCCGATGTTCATCGTCTTCTTCATCTCGGCGCTGGCCGAAACCAACCGTCCGCCCTTCGACCTCGTGGAGGCCGAATCGGAACTTGTCGCCGGCCATATGGTCGAATATTCCTCGACGCCGTTCCTGTTGTTCTTCCTCGGCGAATATGTCGCCGTCGTCCTGATGTGCGCGCTGGCCACGATCCTGTTCCTTGGCGGCTGGCTGCCGCCCTTCAACTTCGCGCCGTTCACCTGGGTGCCGGGGCTGATCTGGTTCGTGCTCAAGGTCTGCCTGGTATTCTTCATGTTCTCGATGGTGAAGGCATTCGTGCCGCGTTATCGCTACGACCAGCTGATGCGGCTCGGCTGGAAGGTCTTCCTGCCGATCTCGCTGTTCATGGTGGTCGCCACCGCCGCCTTCCTCAAGATCACGGGGTTTGCGTGATGTCTGCATTATCCCAGGCCGCCAAGTCACTGCTTTTGCAGGATTTCGTCGGCGCTTTCTTCCTGTCGATGCGCCAGTTCTTCGCGCCGAAGGAGACGATCAACTATCCGCATGAGAAGGGGCCGGTCAGCCCTCGCTTCCGCGGCGAACATGCGCTGCGCCGTTATCCGAACGGCGAGGAACGCTGCATCGCCTGCAAATTGTGCGAGGCGATCTGCCCGGCGCAGGCCATTACCATCGAAGCCGGCCCGCGCCGCAATGACGGCACGCGGCGCACCGTGCGCTACGACATCGACATGGTGAAATGCATCTATTGCGGCTTCTGCCAGGAAGCCTGCCCGGTCGACGCCATCGTCGAGGGGCCGAATTTCGAGTTCGCGACGGAAACGCGCGAGGAGCTTTATTACGACAAGGACAGGCTTCTGGCCAATGGCGACCGCTGGGAGCGCGAACTGGCGCGCAACATCTCGCTGGATGCGCCTTACCGCTGATATTTGACGCATGGACGGGGCGAGGGGCCTCGTTTAAGGAACACGCAACTTGCCGACCGGAGGCGGTGGCAAAAAACAGGACGAACGTCCTGTTCGGACAGGAAACCCGGGGGAACCCCATGCTGAGTGGACTAGAGGCGGCCTTTTTCTACCTCTTCGCCTTTGTCGCGGTGGCATCGGCGTTCATGGTCATTTCGGCGCGCAATCCCGTGCATTCGGTGCTGTTCCTGATCCTGACCTTCTTCAACGCCGCCGGCCTGTTCATGCTGACCGGCGCCGAGTTCCTGGCGATGATCCTGCTCGTCGTCTATGTCGGCGCCGTTTTGGTGCTGTTCCTGTTCGTCGTCATGATGCTCGACGTCGACTTCGCCGAAATGAAGGAAGGCGCCCTGCAATATGCACCGATCGGCGCGCTGGTCGGGCTGATCCTAGCGGCGGAGCTGATCGTCGTGCTCGGCGGCTATACATTCGCGCCGAAACTGGCTGTGACGGTCGCCAAGCCCATCCCGGACCTCGCCACGCGCTCCAACACGGCAGCGCTCGGCGACATTCTCTATACGGATTACCTCTATTACTTCCAGGTGGCGGGGCTGGTGCTGCTGGTCGCCATGATCGGCGCCATCGTGCTGACGCTGCGCCACAAGCCGGGCGTCAAGCGGCAGTCGATTGCCGCCCAGGTCGGCCGCACGGCCGCAACCGGAGTGGAAATCCGCAAGGTCAAGACGGGCGAAGGAGTCTGAGATGGTCGTCGGCATCGCGCACTACCTGACCGTATCGGCTATCCTGTTCACGCTCGGCGTGTTCGGCATCTTCCTGAACCGCAGGAACGTCATCGTCATCCTGATGTCGATCGAGCTGATCCTGCTTGCGGTCAACATCAATTTCATCGCCTTCTCGGCGGCGCTCGGCGATCTGGTTGGCCAGGTGTTCGCGCTGTTCGTGCTGACGGTCGCGGCGGCCGAAGCGGCGATCGGCCTTGCCATTCTCGTCGTCTTCTTCCGCAACCGCGGCTCGATCGCGGTCGAAGACGTGAACATGATGAAGGGTTGACGGAACCAAAAATGTATCAGGCCATCGTCTTCCTTCCGCTGCTCGGCTTCCTGATCGTCGGCCTGTTCGGCACGTCGCTCGGCGCCAAGGCTTCCGAATACATCACCTCCGGCTTCCTGGTGATCGCGGCGGTGCTGTCGTGGGTTGCCTTCTTCTCCGTCGGCTTCGGCGGCGGCGAGGTGTTCACCGTGCCGGTGATGCGCTGGATCCAGTCCGGCGGCCTCGAAGCGTCGTGGGCGCTGCGGATCGATACGCTGACCGTGGTGATGCTGGTCGTCGTCAATACGGTGTCGGCGCTGGTCCATATCTATTCGATCGGCTATATGCATCACGACCCGAACCGGCCGCGCTTCTTCGCCTATCTGTCGCTGTTCACCTTCGCCATGCTGATGCTGGTGACCGCAGACAACCTCGTGCAGATGTTCTTCGGCTGGGAAGGCGTCGGCCTTGCCTCCTATCTGCTGATCGGCTTCTGGTACAAGAAGCCGTCGGCCAATGCGGCTGCGATCAAGGCCTTCGTCGTCAACCGCGTCGGCGATTTCGGCTTTGCGCTCGGCATATTCGGCGTGTTCGTGCTGTTCGGCTCCGTCAATCTCGGCACCATCTTCGCCAATGCGGCGACGTTCATTCCGGCCGAAGGCGCGCCGCAAGGTGCGGCCGTGCTGACCTTCCTCGGCTATGCACTCGACAAGCAGGCTGCGATGACGGTCGTCTGCCTGCTCCTGTTCATGGGCGCCATGGGCAAGTCGGCGCAGGTGCCGCTGCACACCTGGCTGCCCGATGCCATGGAAGGCCCGACGCCGGTCTCGGCACTGATCCATGCCGCCACCATGGTGACGGCAGGCGTGTTCATGCTGGCGCGGCTGTCGCCGCTGTTCGAGCTGTCGCATTCGGCACTGACCGTAGTCACCTTCATCGGCGCCTTCACCGCCTTCTTCGCGGCGACGGTCGGCCTCGTCCAGAATGACATCAAGCGCGTCATCGCCTATTCGACCTGTTCGCAGCTCGGCTACATGTTCGTGGCGCTGGGCGTCGGCGCCTATGGCGCGGCGATTTTCCATCTGTTTACCCACGCCTTCTTCAAGGCGCTGCTGTTCCTCGGCTCGGGCTCCGTCATCCACGCCGTTTCCGACGAGCAGGACATGCGCAAGATGGGCGGCCTGAGGACGCTCATCCCGACGACCTACTGGATGATGGTGATCGGCACGCTGGCGCTGACCGGTGTGGGCGTCCCGGTAACGATCATCGGCACGGCCGGCTTCTTTTCCAAGGACGCCATCATCGAAGCGGCGTTCGCTGGCCACAATGCGGTCACCGCGTTTGCCTTCATATTGCTGGTCATTGCAGCCTGCTTCACCTCCTTCTATTCTTGGCGGCTGATCTTTATGACCTTCCACGGCGAGCCGCGGGCCAGCCACGAGGTCATGCACCATGTCCATGAATCGCCGCCGGTCATGCTGGTGCCGCTGTTCATCCTGGCGGCGGGTGCGCTGTTTGCCGGCGTGATCTTCCACGGCGCCTTCATCGGCGAGGGCTATGCCGAATTCTGGAAGGCGTCGCTGTTCACGCTGCCGGACAACCACATCCTGCACGAAATCCACGAAGTGCCGTTGTGGGTCGAGTTGTCGCCCTTCATCGCCATGCTGATCGGCTTTGCGATAGCCTGGCAGTTCTATATTCGCGCGCCGGACCTGCCTCGGAGCGTCGCCGCCAACCATCGCCTGCTCTACGCCTTCCTGCTCAACAAATGGTATTTCGACGAGCTCTACGATTTCCTGTTCGTGCGGCCGGCAAAGCGCCTGGGCCACTTCCTGTGGAAAACCGGCGACGGCACGGTCATCGACGGGCTCGGGCCGGACGGCATTTCGGCGCGCGTCGTCGACGTCACCAACCGGGTCGTCAAGCTGCAGACCGGCTATCTCTACCACTATGCCTTCGCCATGCTGATCGGCGTTGCCGCACTCGTCACCTGGATGATGCTCTGATGACCGCCTGGCCGATCCTATCGCTGGTCACCTTCCTGCCGCTGGTTGGTGTGCTGCTCATCCTGTTCGTGCGCGACGACAGCGAGAACGCGCGCCGCAACATCCGCGCCATCGCGCTGTTCACGACCGCGTTCACCTTTGTGATTTCGCTGTTCATCTGGACCGGCTTCGACAATTCGCAGCCCGGCTTCCAGTTCGTCGAGAAGTTTGCCTGGCTGGATTCCGGCATCTCCTACCATATGGGCGTCGACGGCATCTCCATGCTGTTCGTCATCCTGACTACCTTCCTGATGCCGCTCTGCATCCTCGCTTCGTGGGAATCGATCGAGAAGCGCGTCAAGGCCTATATGATCGCCTTCCTGCTGCTCGAAACGCTGATGCTCGGCGTGTTCTGCGCGCTCGACATCGTCTTGTTCTATGTCTTCTTCGAAGCCGGGCTGATCCCGATGTTCATCATCATCGGCGTGTGGGGCGGCAACCGGCGCGTCTATGCCTCGTTCAAGTTCTTCCTCTACACGCTGGCCGGCTCGGTGCTGATGCTGCTCGCCATCATGACGATGTTCTTCCAGTCCGGCACCACCGACATCCCGACGCTTCTGACGCATAATTTCCCGGCCAATATGCAGACCTGGCTATGGCTTGCCTTCTTCGCGTCCTTCGCGGTGAAGATGCCGATGTGGCCGGTGCACACCTGGTTGCCGGACGCCCATGTCGAGGCGCCGACGGCCGGCTCGGTGATCCTGGCCGCCATCCTGCTCAAAATGGGCGGGTACGGCTTCCTGCGTTTTTCGCTGCCGATGTTTCCGATCGCATCCGAAATGTTCGCGCCGCTGATCTTCACGCTCTCCGTCGTCGCCATCATCTACACCTCGCTGGTGGCGCTGATGCAGGAGGACATGAAAAAGCTGATCGCCTATTCGTCGGTCGCTCACATGGGCTTCGTTACCATGGGCATCTTCGCGATGAACCAGGAAGGCGTCCAGGGTTCGATCTTCCAGATGCTGTCGCACGGCCTGGTCTCCGGCGCGCTGTTCCTCTGCGTCGGCGTTGTCTACGACCGCATGCACACGCGTGACATCGATGCCTATGGCGGGTTGGTCAACAACATGCCGAAATATGCAACCGTGTTCATGATCTTCACCATGGCCAATGTCGGCCTGCCCGGCACCAGCGGCTTCGTCGGCGAGTTCCTGACCATGCTCGGCGTGTTCCGGGTCAACACCTGGGTGGCGTTCTTCGCCGCCACCGGTGTCATCCTGTCGGCGGCCTACGCGCTCTGGCTCTACCGCAAGGTGATTTTCGGCGCCCTCACCAAGGAAAGCCTGAAAGGCTTGCTCGACCTGTCGACGCGCGAGAAGGTGATCATCTATCCGCTGGTCGCGCTGGTCATCTTCTTCGGCGTCTATCCGGCGCCGATCTTCGACGCGACGGCCGAATCGGTCAAGGCGCTCGTTACCAATGTCACCGCATCCATCGGCGCCGCGCAGACCGCGGCGGCGAACTGACTGGGGGTTTTGCGAACCATGACGCCGGACCTTCTCTCCAGCCTGTCGCTCTCGACGCCAGAACTGATCCTCGCCATCGGCGCCTTGGCGCTGTTGATGCTCGGCGCCTATTCGCGCGCCAACACCACCGTCACGGTGAGCGGCCTTGCCGTCGCCGTGCTGGTGGTCGCCTGCGCCTGGCTGATCTTTTCGCCGGGGCAGGGCAACGCCTATGGCGAAGCCTTCATCCAGGATCCATTCGCCCGCTTCATGAAGGTGTTGGCGCTGATCGGCTCGGCGGTGACGCTGGTCATGTCGGTCCGCTTTGCCCAGGCGGAACGTTTCGACAAGTTCGAATATCCGGTGCTGATCCTGCTCTGCACGCTCGGCATGCTGCTGATGATCTCGGCCAACGGCATGATCGGGCTCTATCTCGGCCTCGAGCTGCAGTCGCTGGCGATCTACGTGCTGGCGGCGATCAACCGCGACAATCTGCGCTCGACCGAGGCCGGGCTGAAGTATTTTGTCCTCGGCGCACTGTCGTCGGGCATGCTGCTCTACGGCATCAGCCTCGTCTACGGCTACACCGGTAATACAGGTTTCCAGGAGATAGCCACCGCACTCGGTAGCGGCGAACGGCAGCTTGGCCTCGTCTTCGGCCTGGTTTTCGTGCTGGCCGGCCTTGCCTTCAAGATCTCGGCGGTGCCGTTCCATATGTGGACGCCCGACGTGTATGAAGGTGCGCCGACGCCGGTGACGGCCTTTCTGGCGGCGGCGCCGAAGATGGCGGCGATGGCGCTGATGGTGCGCGTCACCATGGGCGCCTTCAAGCCGATCGCCGCCGACTGGCAGCAGATCATCGTCTTCATCTCGATCGCCTCGATGGCGCTTGGCGCCTTCGCGGCCATCGGCCAGACCAACATCAAGCGGCTGATGGCCTATTCCTCCATCGGCCATATGGGTTATGCGCTGGTCGGCCTTGCCGCCAACAGCCAGGACGGCGTGCGCGGCGTCGCCATCTACATGCTGATCTATCTGGTGATGACGCTCGGCACCTTCGCCTTCATCCTCGCCATGCGGCGCAAGGAGGGCAATGTCGAACAGATCAGCGATCTCGCCGGCCTGTCGGCGACCAATCCTATCATGGCCACGATCCTCACCATCCTGATGTTCTCACTGGCCGGCATTCCACCGCTGGCCGGCTTCTGGGGGAAATGGTACGTGTTCCTCGCCGCCATCAACGCCAATCTCTACGCGCTGGCGATCATCGGCGTACTGGCCTCTGTGGTGGGCGCCTATTATTATCTGCGCATCATCAAGATCATGTGGTTCGACGAACCGGTCGGCGGCTTCGTGCCGATGGCGAGCGAACTGCGCGTCGTGCTCGGTGTCTGCGGCGCCTTCGTGCTGTTCTACGTGCTGATCGGCGGCCCGATCGGAACCTACGCGGCAGCCGCGGCCAAGACCTTCTTTTGACGGAATGACGTTCAGGCTGGCTCCAAGCGCGGCTTCGGAAGGGTTCCGGCTCGAGGCGCACGATACGGTCGGCTCCACCAATGCGCTGGCGCTGGAGCACGCGCGGGGCGGCGATCCGGGCAAACTCTGGGTCGTCTCAAAAAAGCAGGAAGCCGGGCGTGGCCGCCGTGGCCGCGCCTGGGCGACGCCCGAGGGCAATCTGGCAGCGACGCTGCTGGTGATCACCCACACCGAGCTTCGACTTGCCGCGACGCTCGGCTTCGTTGCCGGACTGGCGCTGGCCGACGCGCTCGACGCCGTCGTGCCGAAGGGCAGGATCGCGATCGGCCTCGATGGTGCGAGCCAAGGCAAGAACCGTTTCGAGCTGAAATGGCCGAACGATGTGCTTGCCTCGGGCGCCAAGCTTGCCGGCATCCTGCTGGAATCGGCGATGCTGGATGGCGACCGTTCGGCGGTGGCTGTCGGCATCGGCGTCAACGTGGTGGCATACCCTGAGGATTTGCCCTATCCAGCGACGTCGCTCAATGCGCTGGGGTCTGCTTGCGACGCCGAGACGCTGTTTCTGGCGCTGTCGGATGCATGGAGCGAGAATGCCCGGCTGTGGAACGAAGGGCGCGGGCTTGCCGCCGTCAGGCGGCGCTGGCTGGCGCGTGCGGCGGGGCTTGGCGGGCAGGTTGCTGTCAGAATTGACGGTAATGTGGTGCGCGGCACCTTCGAGACCATTGACGAGGACTGCCGTTTCGTGATCCGCGACGATCAAGGTTCGGTTCTGACGATCGCTGCCGGCGACGTGCATTTCGGCGCGGTTGCCTCGGCCGGCGTTTGACTGGCCAAGACGTTTGACTGGCCAGGTATTTGACCGGCTTGAATTTGACCGGCGCACAATTTTGACCGGCAAGGAAGGAAAGACCATGGCGACAGCGGAAAAGGCCGAACTTGTGTTCGTGCCGCTCGGCGGTGTCGGCGAGATTGGCATGAACTTCGCCCTCTACGGCTATGGGCCGGCCAATGCGCGCGAATGGATCGTCGTCGACGTCGGCGTTACTTTTCCCGATGCAACCCTGCCCGGCGTTGACCTGGTACTGCCCGACGTCCGCTTCGTCGAGGAGAATGTCGCCAATCTGCGCGGCATTATCATCACTCATGCGCATGAGGACCATTACGGCGCGTTGCACGATATCTGGCCGAAGCTCAAGGCGCCGGTCTGGATGACCCCTTTCAGCGCCGGCCTGCTGGAAGCCAAGCGGCAGGGCGAGCAAGGGGCGCCGAAGATCCCGGTGACGATCTACCGGGCCGGCGAGAAATTCACCGTCGGCCCGTTCGAGATCGAGGCTATCCCCGTCGCGCACTCCATTCCCGAACCGATGTCGCTGGCGATCACCACGCCGGCTGGCGTCGTCATCCATACCGGCGACTGGAAGATCGATCCGGCGCCGACGGTCGGGCCGATGACCGACGAGGCGCGCTTCCGCGCCTATGGCGACAAGGGCGTGCTGGCGCTGATCTGCGATTCCACCAATGCGATGCGGGAAGGGGATTCACCGTCCGAAGTGGCGGTGGGCGAGGGCCTCAAGAGCGTCATCCAGAACGCCAAGGGCCGTGTCGCCGTCAGCAGCTTCTCGTCCAATGTCGGGCGCATCGTCTCCATCGCCAAGGCAGCGCGGGATGCCGGCCGCCAGTGCCTGGTGCTTGGCCGCTCGATGAAGCGCGTCATCGATGTGGCTGATGAACTCGGTTATATGGACGGCTTGCCGGAATTCATCGCCGAGGAGGATTACGGCTTCATCCCGCGCGAGAACCTCGTCATCATCTGTACCGGCAGCCAGGGCGAGCCGCTTGCCGCACTCGCCAAGCTGTCGCGCGACGAGATGAAGTCGGTGGCGCTGACGGCGGGCGACACGGTGGTGTTTTCCTCGCGCACCATTCCCGGCAACGAGAAGGCGATCCTCGAAATCAAGAACCGCCTGATCGATCTCGGCATCAAGATCATCGAGGACGGCGATGCGCTGGTACATGTCTCCGGCCATCCGCGCCGCAGCGAACTGCGCAAGATGTATGAATGGGTGCGGCCGCAGATCGGCGTTCCCGTGCATGGCGAAGCGGCGCATCTGGTGGCGCAGGGCTCGCTTATGTCGACGTCCGGCATTGGCCAGGTGGCGCAGGTGCGCGACGGGGACATGCTCAGGCTGTATCCGGGTGCCGCTGTCATCATCGACCAGGTGCCATTCGGCCGCATCTACAAGGACGGAAGGCTGATCGGCAGCGACCAGGCGATGGGCATTCGCGACCGTCGCAAGCTGTCCTTTGCCGGCCATGTCGCCGTCAACGTCGTACTCGACGACAAGTACGAGCTCGCCGGCGATCCCGATCTCGTCGCCATCGGCGTCGCCGTGGCCGACGGCAGCGGCGAGAGCCTGGAAGATATGATGATCGATGCGGCAATCGGCGCTGTGGACTCCATCCCCCGCCAGCGCCGAAAAGACCTCGACCTGGTCCAGGAGGCGGTGCGGCGCGCGGTGCGCGGCGCGGCCAACGAAGCCTGGGGCAAGAAGCCGCTGGTGACGGTGTTCGTCACGAGATAAGGGAGTAGGGCAGTAAGGGAGTAGGGAAAGTAGATGGCTGCACCGCCTTTCTCCCTACTCCCCTACTCCCTTACTCCCCTAACTTTCGGAGCACTCTATGCTCGGACGCCTCAACCATGTCGCGCTTGCCGTGCCGGATCTGGCTGCGGCTGCGGCGGTCTATCGCGATACGCTTGGCGCCCGCGTGAGCGCGCCGCAGGCGCTGCCGGAGCATGGCGTTACGGTGGTGTTTGTCGACGTCGGCAACACCAAGATAGAGTTGCTCGAGCCACTCGGCGAAGCCTCGCCGATCGCGGGATTCCTCGAGAAGAATCCATCCGGCGGCATGCACCATGTCTGCTATGAGGTGGACGACATCGTTGTGGCGCGCGACCGTCTCAAGGCCAGCGGCGCTCGCGTGCTGGGCGACGGCAATCCGAAGACCGGCGCGCATGGCAGACCGGTATTGTTTCTGCACCCCAAGGATTTCTTCGGCACGCTGGTCGAACTGGAGCAAGCATGAGCTGGGTTTCGTTTGTCGCCCTGTTCTTCGCCACATGGTGGGTAGTGTTGTTCGCCGTCCTGCCGTTCAGCATGCGGACGCAGGACGAGGACCAGGACGTGACGCTTGGCACGGTTCCCAGCGCACCGCGTGGGCCGCATATGTTGCGCGCGGCGCTGCGCACGACAATTGCCACGCTGGTCCTCATGGGCATCTTCTACGGCATCACGAGAGGGCTTGGCCTCGGTATCGACGACATCCCGCACATCGTGCCGGATTTCAACCAGAGCCCCGCGCATTAGCCGGCTACCCAATGTCCGGCTATCCAAGCTACGCCGACCTTGACATCAAGCTGAGCCGTCAAGGTCAACCCAAGTAAAAGCCGGGGCGGGTTCGGGCTGACGTAACGTCATGTAGTTTGGCAATCTGTCGTGCTAACCAGATGATTGCACAAAAAAAATGCAAGGCGCGAGGCCTTGCAATTTAAACGCGTCCGATCTGTTTCCGGTGTCCGGCGGCAGCGAGTTACCGCGCCTAGATCGCATCCTCCCAAGACTTTGACCGCGTAGGAGGGCAGATTTTTCTCCACCCTCTCGGTTATCGGGGCACACTAGCCTAAGGCAGGTGAAAATGTCACGAAGAATTTTGCCCGGAAACAAGCAATCTCGTGCTGCACTGCACAATACTACGGCAGGCGTTGCTTGCGAAACGACCAGCCGGCCGCATGCGGCAATCGCAACGCCGTGCAGCGCCATTTCGACGCCCCGAGGCCGGGTTTCCATTCCGCCATGAAATGGCTATGAAGCCGGGGCAAGCAAGCCAGCGCTGCGCCGATTCCGGTGCCGCCATTCTCTCTCACGGACCAGTCCATGCGTTTGTCGCGCTATTTCCTGCCCATCCTCAAAGAAAATCCGCGCGAGGCCGAGATCGTCTCACATCGGCTGATGCTGCGCGCCGGCATGATCCGCCAGCAGGGGCAGGGCAGCTTTTCCTGGCTGCCGCTCGGCAAGCGGGTGCTGGACAAGGTCTGCCGGATCATTCGCGAGGAGCAGAATCGCGCCGGCGCGCTCGAAATCCTGATGCCGACCATCCAATCGGCCGAGCTGTGGCGCGAAAGCGGCCGCTATGAAGACTACGGCAAGGAGATGCTGCGCATCAAGGACCGGCAAGACCGCGATATGCTCTACGGGCCGACCAACGAAGAGATGGTCACCGAGATCTTCCGCTCGTATGTCAAGTCCTACAAGGACCTGCCGCTCAACCTCTATCATATCCAGTGGAAGTTTCGCGACGAGGTGCGCCCGCGCTTCGGCGTCATGCGTTCGCGCGAGTTCCTGATGAAGGACGCCTATTCCTTCGACCTCGATTATGAAGGCGCCAAGGCCGCCTATAACCGCATGTTCGTGTCCTATCTCAGGACGTTTACACGCATGGGGCTGCAGGCGATTCCGATGCGCGCCGACACCGGGCCGATCGGCGGCGACCTCAGCCACGAATTCATCATCCTGGCCGACACCGGCGAGAGCCAGGTGTTTTGCCATCGCGATTATCTCTCGCTTGATGTGCCGGGCGCGGATACCGACTTTTCGAACGACGCCGAGATCGCCGAGATCGTCAAGACGTGGACGACGCCCTATGCCGCCACCGACGAGATGCATGACGAGGCGGCATGGGAGAAGCTCTCCGAAGCCGACAAGGTCTCGGCGCGCGGCATCGAGGTGGGGCATATTTTCCATTTCGGCGACAAATACTCCAAGCCGATGGGCGCCAAAGTGACCGGGCCGGACGGCAAGGATCATTTCGTGTCTGGCGGTTCCTACGGCATCGGCCCGTCGCGGCTGGTCGCGGCGATCATCGAGGCCAGCCATGACGACAACGGCATCATCTGGCCGGAAGCGGTGGCGCCGTTCGACATCGGCCTGATCAACATGAAGGCTGGCGATACCGAATGCGACCACGTCTGCGGCGAGCTGAATGCCGCCTTTGCCGCCGCCGGCAAGGAGGTGCTCTACGATGACACCGACCAGCGGCCGGGCGGCAAGTTCGCCACCGCCGACCTGATAGGACTTCCCTGGCAGGTGATCGTCGGGCCGCGCGGCGTCGCCGCCGGCGAAGTCGAGATCAAGAACCGCAGGACGGGCGAGCGCGAGACGCTGCCGATCGGCGACATGAAAAAGCGTTTCGGTGCCGCCGCATGAACGAAGCGGCAGCAACCAAACCTTCGGCGGCAGGACCCTTTTCCGGCTTCGAGCGCATGGTGGCGTGGCGCTATCTGCGTTCGCGCCGCAAGGAGACGGTGATCTCGGTGATCGCCTCGATCTCCTTTCTCGGCATCATGCTGGGCGTCGCCACGCTGATCGTCGTCATGGCGGTGATGAACGGCTTTCGCGCCGAACTGCTGACGCGCATCCTTGGCGTCAACGGCCACCTGATCGTGCAGCCGCTCGACATGCCGCTGGAGGACTATGCGCAGGTCGCCGGCCGCATCAACGGCGTGCCCGGCGTCAAATACGCCATTCCGCTGATCGACGGGCAGGTGCTGGCGCAAGGCAATGTCGGTGGCGGCACCGGCGCGCTGGTGCGCGGCATACGCGGCGAAGATCTCGGCAAGATCACCATCGTCGCCAACAACATCAAGGCGGGCTCGATCGTCGGCTTCGACACCGGCGAGGGCGTCGCCATCGGCAGCCGCATGGCCGAAAATCTCGGCCTTGTGCTTGGCGATACGATCACGCTGATCTCGCCCGAGGGCGACGTCACGCCGCTGGGCACGACGCCGCGCATGAAAGGCTATCCGATAACCGCGATCTTCGAGGTCGGCATGTCGGAATATGACAGCTCCATCGTCTACATGCCGTTTTCGGAAGCGCAGCTTTATTTCAACATGGACGGCAGGGCGCAGACGATCGAGATCTACGCCGACAATCCCGACAATATCGACGCGCTGAAGCCGAAGGTCGAAGAGGCGGCGCAGCGGCCGATCAGCCTTGTCGATTGGCGGCAACGCAACAAGACGTTCTTCGACGCGCTGCAGGTCGAGCGCAACGTCATGTTCATGATCCTGACGCTGATCGTGCTGGTGGCGGCGCTCAACATCATTTCGGGGTTGATCATGCTGGTCAAGGACAAGGGCCACGACATTGCCATCCTGCGCACCATGGGCGCGACGCGCAGTGCGATCCTGCGCATCTTCCTAATGACGGGCGCTGCGATCGGCGTTGTCGGCACCATCGCCGGCGTGCTGCTCGGCGTTCTGATCTGCCTCAACGTCGAGCGCATCCGCCAGTTCTTCTCCTGGCTGGCCAACGAACGGCTGTTCAATCCCGAGCTTTATTTCCTCAGCCAGTTGCCGGCCCGCATGGATGCCAGCGAGACGATTTCGGTCGTTCTCATGGCTTTGGCGCTGTCGTTCCTGGCGACCCTGGTTCCGGCGTGGCGCGCGGCCAGGCTCGATCCGGTCGAAGCGCTGAGGTACGAATGATGGCCGAGGCCATTATCGAGCTGAAGAGCGTCGAGCGGCACTATGTGCAGGGGCCGCGCAAGCTGACCATCCTGAACGGCGCCGATTTTTCGCTGAAGCGTGGCGAGATGGTGGCGCTGGTGGCGCCGTCGGGCACCGGCAAGTCGACGCTGCTCCACACCGCCGGGCTGCTGGAGCGGCCGGACGCCGGCGACGTGATCCTGGCGGGGCGCGCCTGCGGCCGGCTTTCCGATGATGAGCGCACGGCGATCCGCCGCAACGACGTCGGCTTCGTCTATCAGTTCCATCATTTGCTGCCTGAATTCTCGGCGTTGGAAAACATCATGATGCCGCAGCTGATAAAAGGGCTGCCGCGCAAGGAGGCGGCCGAGCGGGCGGCGCAATTGCTCGACTATATGCAGATCGGCAAACGGGCGCAGCATCGCCCTTCCGAACTCTCCGGCGGCGAGCAACAGCGCGTCGCCATAGCGCGTGCCGTCGCCAATGCGCCGCTGGTGCTTTTGGCCGACGAGCCGACCGGCAATCTCGACCCGGTGACCGCTTCCTATGTGTTTGAGGCGCTGGCAGCGCTGGTCCGGCAATCGGGCCTGGCGGCGCTCATCGCCACCCACAACCATGAGCTCGCCTCGCGCATGGACCGTCGCGTGACGCTGGCCGACGGCAAGGTCGTGCCGCTTTAGGGTACGTCCATATTCAGCAGTGACGGCCTGCGAACTGGCAGAAGCTGTCCCGCCGCTTTCCATGGGCGCTGTCGGCGCGAAGCGGTCGGCAATCTCCCTCTCAACCTTTTCTTAACCCTGCCAAAATGACCGCGCGCAATTCTGGTCATCCCGGGATTCCGGTCGTTGACATTCGAACAAAATTAGAACAAAATACGAACATACTAACAACAGGAGAGAGTTATGACCGATCTTGTTCAGGATGTCGTGTCGCTCGTTTGCATGAGCACCTTCCTCATTTCCATGGCGATCTGGATCGGCGCGATGTAGGCTTGGGCGCGTTTGCGCCGGCAGGCAGAAGGCGTCGCGCCCGTTAAGCGTTTCTTGCCGCCATGACGCTAGGGTGCCCTGAAGTTCAGGGAGTGTTGCCCAGTGTCCCCCATCGTGACGGCCATCCTCGCGGCCTGCAATCTCGGTCTGATCTTTCTGCTGCTGACCGCGCCGCTCGGTGTCCGCACGGTCAGGCTCAGCCGGGTGATCGCGGCCGACCGGCGCCTGCTCTGGCAGGCGCTGTGGCCGTTCGGAGACAATGCCGGCTGGTCGGGCGAGATATTGTCCGCCGAGGCGCTTGAAGAGCAAGGTGCGACACGGATCAGGCTTTCCTGGGAAGGGCGCGACGGCCAGCCGATCGAGCGCAAGATCGCGCTGGAGGGTATCGTGTTCGAAGATGTCAGGGGTGGCAGCCGGTTTTCGATGCGTGTCCTCGACGACACCTCGCTCGACGCCTCGTTCTGGGCGCACTATCGCGAAACCACCGAGCTCGTGCCGGTGGGCGAGGGCACGCGGGTGACGCTGACGCGGACCGATCGCTATCGCGGCGTCGCCTTTCTCGTCTTTCGCTATTTCGCCATGCGTCGCGAACTCGGCAAGCTGGATATCTGGGCCAGGACCGGACGCTACCGCAAAGGCGGCTGGTTCGAGCACCCGCTCGGCCAAGTCGGGTTTGCCGTCCTTTCGGCATTCATCCTGTGGCCGTTTTTCGGCCTCAATTTCGGCGGGCTGGCGCTGGCCGCGATCCTGACATCGGTGGTCGCCCTGCACGAGCTTGGCCACGTGGCGGCGTTCCGGCTGACAGGGCACCGCACGGCGCGGATGATCTTCGTCCCGCTGCTCGGCGGCGTCGCCATGGGCGGCAGGCCTTATGACAGCCGCTTCGAAGTGGCATTCGTGGCGCTGATGGGCGCCGGCTTTTCCGCCTTCCTGGTGCCGGTCCTGATTGCCGCCAGCGCGCTTGCCGGCGGCGAGGGGCATCGACTTGCCGCCATGTTGCTGGCGACGCTGGCCGGCTGTGCCGCGCTTTTCAACATCGCCAACCTGGTGCCGGTGTGGAAATTCGACGGCGGCCAGGTGCTGCGCCAGATCTGCCCCGGGCCGATCGCGTTGGCGCTGGCTTCGTTCTTCCTGCTCTTTGCCTTGCTGGCGCTCGGGCGGCAGGCCGGCTTTTCCTCCAGCTTCCTACTTGTCGCGGGCGCCGTCTTCTCGATCCTCAGCCTGCTGACCATGGGCAGCGGGGTAAAACCGCGCCACGAGCTTAAGCCGATCCGCACCTTCGATCGCTTTGCCATGGCCGGTGCGCTGCTGGCGGTGTTCGCCATCCACGGCTACGGGGTCTTGTGGGCGTCCGCGCAACTGCTTTGAGCCGGCGCCGCTGATGGGCTCAGCCGGCCCTGCGGCCGGTTTCGACAGGCGACACTGCGGCGGGCCCGAACACGTCCTCGAAAGCGGATTTCAGGGCCAGGTCGAGGTCGGCCATGGTTACGGGAAGGCCGAGATCGACAAGGCTGGTGACGCCGTGATCCTGGACGCCGCACGGCACGATGCCGCTGAAATGGCTGAGGTCCGGCTCGACATTGATGGCGATGCCATGAAAGCTCACCCAGCGCCTCAGCCTGATGCCGATGGCTGCGATCTTGTCCTCGGCCGCCGAGCCGTCGGGCAAAGCGGGGCGGTCCGGCCGCACCACCCAGACGCCGACGCGGTCCTCGCGGCGTTCGCCGCTTACGTTGAAGGCGGCCAGCGTGCCGATGATCCATTGTTCGAGTGCCGCGACGAAGGCGCGGACATCCTCGCGCCGCCGCTTCAGGTCGAGCATCACATAGGCGACGCGCTGGCCCGGCCCATGATAGGTGTATTCGCCGCCGCGCCCGGCGGCAAAGACCGGGAAACGGTCCGGCTCGATCAGGTCCTCGATGCGGGCGCTGGTGCCGGCTGAGTAGAGCGGCGGGTGCTCGACCAGCCAGACCATCTCGCCGGCGGCGCCGCTGCGGATTTCCTCGGCGCGCGCCTCCATGACTGCGAGCGCATCGGGGTAGGCGATGAGCCCGGGCTCGATGCGCCATTCGACCGGCGCCGAGCCGGGCAAGGGCAGGAACGACGTGGCGATCTGGCTGCGTTCTGTCATGATATCTCGTCTCGCCACTCATATGGCGGCAATCGGTACAAACGTCCAGTTCCGCCACGCTCGGCGCTTTACAGACTTAAAGCGCGTCGCGCTCGACCGGCCTCATGCGACGCGCTTTAAGTTCCTGTTTTGATGCATGTCGTTATCGCAAAACCGCTGCACACTTTTGCGCGACATGCATTGCGCCGATGTCCGGCCGATTATTGCTGGCCGCGCACTTGTTTCACCGGAAACGATTTGCTACACGCCGCGGGCCGGTTGGTTCCGGCTCCTACCACGTGCGGTCGTGGCGGAATTGGTAGACGCGCAGCGTTGAGGTCGCTGTGGGGCAACCCGTGGAAGTTCGAGTCTTCTCGACCGCACCATTCAAATTCGAAAGCGGAATCTCTTACCCGTTGAATTCGAGCACGGCAGGGAGCGTCCTTGTCGGGCACGTGATTTTTTGCGTGATTGCGATCGCGAGGTTGGCCCATGCGAAGGGGCCATCGGTCGGCATGGCCATCTGTCGATAGGTGCACATGATTATTCGCGCACCAGGGGTCCGGTCGCCCACCAGATCACCGACACAATAATGATCGATGCGTGCCCGTCCACGGCGCAGTGCCAGCCAGTGAACACCGATCCGTACAGGATCAGGGCTGCAAAGGTCCCACCCAGAACGCCCAGCGCCTCGACGAGCGATCCCTCGTCGCTGACGAGAGAGCTGCTAACTCTCTCCCAGCCGTTCATTCTCGCCTCTTCGCAATGAATGTCATAAGACAAGCGCGTCGCGTTCGACCGGCCTGATGCGACGCGCTTAGGTTCTTGTTTTTGCACACGTCGTTGTCCCAAACCGCTGCACACCCCTCGGGTCAAGCCCGAGGGCATGCTTTTGCCCGACATGCATTAATGTTGTTTGGGCGAACGGTGTCCGAAGCGGGAGGGCAATCTCGTCTGCTTTGGCGACCTCATAACTGCCGCCGCCCGTGGCGTCGCCGGCCCTTGCCACTGCTGCTGCGCGGCGACCGTAGACTGTGGGGCCTCCATCTGCCCAATGCACTCGGTCCTCAGCTTGCGTCTGGGGTTTGCCAGGAAATCGGCCACGATTTCCGATCCGCAAGGATCGGAGTCGATCACATCGTGCCCAATTCCCCGAGGAACGACCACTTGCCCAAGAGGAAGGCTTTTGGCCGCACGATATGCCCAGTCGGTGGGTGTTGCCGGATCATATTCTCCCGACAGCAACAGGGTGGGAACGTTCGATCGGCGTGGATGCGTTTGCACGACTGTCGCTCGTTCAGGAAACCAAGCGGGCACACCCAAGCATAATCGGCTTCTCCAATCCATTTCGCCCAGTATTCCTGTCGCCGGTCGGACGGCTCGGATCCGTTGGTTTCGGAGCAAGTGACCGAAAAATCCATACCTTGGGAAATCTCAATATCGTCGCCCTCGAAGACCATGTCCGCGAGCGGCCTAAAATCGTGTTTGTAAGTTCTCTCGATTATCTCCGGCAGATTTTCGATAGCGTCGCAATCATAGAATGATCCGAATATGAGTTCGAGAAAATCGGCGCCAGAGACATATCTGTAGTGCAAAGGAGTGTTTTCTTTATCTGCGCTCCGCAAAAGCACCGGCTGTTTGTCCAATTGCTTGCGATGACTTGCACAGCATTTGCTAGCCCACGCATGCAGTCTCGTGATTTTTGGCAATCTCGTTCCAGAAGCTTCAAGGAACGATCCAGATTTCGCCCGTCTTCCTTCAGGTAGTCGATGTCGAGGGGAAGAACGGAATCCAGAATGCTCGCGGAGACGCCCTCTGGGTGCTCGTTCATCACTTGCAGCGCGAGCCTCGTGCCGTATGAGACGCCATAAAGGACCCATTTCTTTATTCCAAGGGCGTTCCGGATGTCGTCGACGTCCGCTGCGTTTTCGACCGTATTGTAGGCGGAAAGATCAATGCCCTTTGCTAACAGTGCACTTCGGCACGCAAGGACCTCATCTTTCATGAGCTTGTCGAAGCTGATCTCCGCATCGACGCTTAACGAAACGGCGTTCCAGTGATCGGCTTTGAAATATTGCGAACAGTCGAGCGCCGGGATCGACTTTCCTATTCCACGCTGGTCGACCACGACCACTCGGCGCCCGATCATCCAACTTTGAGCACTGATGAAGTGCCACCATTCCTCGATTTGGTTTCGGTTGCCGATGTCGGTGGGCTGGCCAGGGCCGCCCGTGAGAAACACAATGGGCCCATGCCGCTCGCGGTCCGGTTCGAAGACCACCACCGACAGGGTGATTTCGGTATCAGAAGTCTTTTTGCGGTTCTCAGGCACGTTGACGGTGCCACAGGTCATAGTACGGTCCTGCGGAATTTCGAACCAACAATTCGTTTTCTTGAACTCTCCTGCGTAGAGATCGCCACTCCATGCGGAAACGAGAAATACAGCTGACGCGACCTTAAAGAAAAGAAGTCGATCCAGCTTGATGAACATATGTCGGAAAAACGTCTGCACGTTACCCTCCGCCATGAAGCAAAGCCTGAGGTGTTCGTAGGTCGCTCAGCTACTGAGCTTGAGCCTCAGCGCGGTCACACCTAGCTGCCGCGGACCAACCGGCGGTTGGTCAGCGGCGGTACCATGGCTGTATTATCGGTGCTTCTCGACGAAAGCCTTGCAGGCGGGTGACAGCTGCTCGATCATGCTTTGAAGGTCGCATTTGCCGATCGGTGTCATTGAGCAAAGCCGTTTGTAGTCACGGTTGCATTCCTTGCCCTGGAGATTTTTGAAAGATTTTGCCTCGGCGGCAATCGGGCTCAACAGTATCCCCGAGCAAATCAACGCGAGGCTGACAAACAGATGCCCCCTCATAAACCCCTCCAATTATTGATAGTTATTATTAGCAGTAATAAAATTAGAATACTCTAATTCTAAACCTGCGGCAACGGCAGTTCGCGAGTCGTCTGGGATTCCGTGCGTTGCGGATGGAGCGGCCGATTCTCAGGTCATCGTGCCGTCGCTCGATCTTTTATGATTTGACCACGATCTCTCCGGAAAACCGGTTTCCCCTTTTCAGGATCATGGTCTAGACGTGACAGCCACCTTATCCGGAAATCCGATGGCGGGAGGCGCTGGTGGAAGGCCAGGACGAACACATGACCGGCGCCAGGGCGGCCGAGGAGCGCCGCGCCGACATCTATGACGAGGACGGCGTCATCCTGTCGTCGTTTCTCGCCCAGATCGGTGCCGCGATCGCCGATCGCGATACGCTGACGCTGAAGCGTGAAGTCGACGATCTGCACCAGTCGGAACTCGGCCACCTGCTCGAGGCCCTGCACCCGGAACAGCGGCGCGCGCTGGTCGAATTGCTGGGCAAGGATTTCGATTTTTCCGCGCTGACCGAGGTCGACGAGGCGATCCGCCGCGACATCGTCGACAGTCTGCCCAATGCGCAGATCGCTCAAGGTGTGCAGGATCTCGATTCCGACGATGCCGTCTACATTCTGGAAGACCTCGACCAGGAGGACCAGGACGAGATCCTGTCGCAATTGCCGTTCACCGAGCGGATAAGGCTGCGGCGCTCGCTTGACTATCCCGAAGAGACCGCCGGCCGCCGCATGCAGACGGAGTTCGTCGCGGTGCCGCCATTCTGGACGATCGGCCAGACCATCGACTACATGCGCGAGGACAACAATCTTCCCGACCGTTTCAGCCAGATCTTCGTCATCGATCCGAGCTTCAAGCTGCTCGGCGCCATCGACCTCGATCAGATCCTGCGGACCAAGCGCTCGGTCAAGGTCGAAGAAGTCATGCATGAGACCAGGCATGCCATCCCGGCCACCATGGACCAGGAGGAGGCGGCGCGCGAATTCGAACAATACGATCTTCTGTCCGCCGCCGTCGTCGACGAGAACGAGCGGCTGGTCGGCGTGCTGACCATCGACGACGTCGTCGACGTCATCCAGCAGGAAGCCGAGGAAGATCTGCTGCGCATGGGCGGCGTCGGCGACGAAGAACTCTCGGACAGCATCTTTTCAACCTCGCGTTCGCGCGTGCCCTGGCTGCTGGTCAATCTTTTGACGGCTTTCCTGGCGGCCTCGGTGATCGGCCTGTTCGACCGCACCATCGAGCATATCGTGGCGCTGGCGGTGCTGATGCCGATCGTCGCCGGTATGGGCGGCAATGCCGGCTCGCAGACCATGACGGTCACCGTGCGGGCGCTGGCGACCAGGGACCTCGACATCTACAATGCCGGGCGCATCATCCGCCGCGAAATCGGGGTGGGCTTCATCAACGGCATCATCTTCGCTATCCTGATCGGCATCGTTGCGGCTGCCTGGTTCCACGATCGCAATCTGGGCGGCATCATCGCGGCTGCGATGATCATCAACATGTTCGTGGCGGCTCTGGCGGGCATTCTGATCCCGCTGCTGCTCGACCGCTTCAAGATCGACCCGGCTGTGGCTTCGGCGGTTTTCGTCACCACGGTCACCGATGTCGTCGGTTTCTTTGCCTTTCTCGGGCTTGCCACATGGTGGTTCGGCGTGCGCTGAACGGCACCTTAATTGACTTTTACGTAAATGCCGTGCGAGGCTTTGGAAGGTGCCTTGTCCGCCGATTCTGGTACGTGCCTGGGCGCCGCCGGCGCCGGCCAGTTGGAACTCGCGGTGTGGCCGGGGCATTGGAGTGACGATGCGCGAATACTATTCGATCACGGAGCTGACCCGCGAATTCGACGTGTCGACGCGGACGTTGCGCTTCTACGAGGACGAAGGGCTGGTGCAGCCGGTAAGACGCGGCCGCACCCGGCTGTTCCGTCCGTCGGACCGTCATCTCATCCGCCAGATCATGCGCGGCAAGAGGCTCGGCTTCTCAATCAACGAGATCCGCGAAATCATCCAGATGTACCGAGAGCCGCCCGGCGAGGTCGGCCAGCTCAAGCTGATGATCAAGCGCATCGAGGAAAAGCGCGAGGATTTGCGCCAGAAACGCCGCGACCTCGAAGAGACCCTGGCCGAGCTCGACCAGGCCGAGGAATCCTGCGTCGAGCGGCTGGTGGAACTCGGCGTCACCACATAGGCTCGGTGTCAGCCTCGGCTCAAATCCAGCGCCGCACCCTTTTGGCGTAATCCCGGTATTTCTTGCCGAATTTGGCCGTCAACACCTTCTCCTCGCTCTCGATCGTCAGCTTCTGCGTCAGGAACGCGGCGATGACCGCCAGCGGCAGGAACCAGGCGATTCCAGTGACAAAGGCGAGGCTGACCAGCAGCAATGTGTTGGCAAGGTAGATCGGGTTGCGGCTGACGGCGAAGGGTCCGGTGGTCACCAGATGGTCCGGCACGCCGCTCGGGTTGAGCGTCGTCTTGGCGCGGATCATGGTGCGGATTGCCGTGAACCAGAGCGCGGCGACCGCCACCAATCCCACAAGGCCGGCGGCGAACAGGACGTCGCCGAGAAGATCGCCGATCCACGGCAGCGGATAGAACAGCCCTAGCGCGACGCTGACGATAATGACGGCGATATAGATCAGCGGCGGCCATGGAATATGCCCCGGCTTCGGCTGCCCAGGATTTTGCTGCACGGGTTTCGGGTGACTGTCGCTCATTGTTGTCCTCCCTCGATTAGCGCGTTCCCGGTTGCACCGCCTCGGTTTGGGCGGTGCAGGTGCTGGCGAGCTCGCCTATATGCGCCTTCCACTCCGGGGACTGGTCGTTGCTGTAGAGCCGGTCAAGCGAGGCTTCGCCCTGAAGAGTGTCCAGCATGCAGACACAATAGCTGGAGCAGAACTCGGTGTCGCGCGCCTGCTCGCAGGATATCTGGCAGGATTTCAGAAAATTCACCTCCCTGCTTTCGACCTGCGCCGGCATGAACTGCGAAAACAGCCAGACCGAGCCGATAAGCACCGGCTGATGGATCAGATAGAAGGCAAGGCTGTGCCGGCCGATGAAGACCAGCGGGTTTGCCCAGACGCCGGGCGCCAAGGCCGACAGCCGCGTCAGTGCGCCGGAGGTGGCGGCGAGCTTGGTAACCGCGATGCCGGCAAGCACGGCGCCGAACCACGGCAGCAGCGGAACGTAGTCATTGGAGCGCGGGTTGGTCGCCGACAGGCCGACCCACCACAAAGCCGGATGATCGAAAAGCTCGGATCGCAAGTAGAAAGGCGCGGCGATAACGAGGGCCGCCACGGCAAGCGTCAGCAGCGCCGGCAGCCGCAGGAACGCCAGCCCGAGCAGGCTGGCGAGCGCGATCTCGTGCAATATGCCGAAGAAGATGAAGCCGTCGGGCGTGGCGATGCGGGTGACCAGCGATATCGCCAGCGCTGCCCCGGCAACCATGGCGAAGCGCTTCCAGAAGCCGGTCCAGCGGATTTTTTTGCCATGGGCGAGATAGAGGCTGACGCCGACCAGGAACAGGAAGCTCGAGGCGATGCAGCGCGCGTAGATTTTCCACCAGCCGAAGGCGGTGAGGCCTGGGTCGGTGTAGCCGAAGAATTCGAGGTCCCAGGTGAAATGATAGCTCGCCATGGCAAGCAAAGCGATGCCGCGTGCAATGTCGATGGCGGCGATGCGCTTCGACTTCGGTTGATCCTGAACGGCTGCGCTCGGCGTGTCGATGCTCATGGTCTCGCTGTCTTGGTTCAGCCCCGGCAAGACGACTACCACGGTTGCCACCGTCAAAAGAAGCAGAGCCTTGCGTCGCGTTGGCGCCGGTCGGCATCACTATACGGGGACAGGATGCCGGCAGGCAGGTCAGGGGCAGTGCAAATGCCCGAAGTAAAGGCCGAAGTTGAAACCGAAAGCCGTACCTTGGCGGCGCATTCGCCACACGATCCGGCGGAATTTGGTTTGCCGGGCGCGGCGATTCTGCCTATAGTCGCCGATGTCGTCGGTTCCATTAGGGACCAAGAGGGAATGCGGTGAGGGCAGGTTGTTTGCCCAATGCCGTGGCTGCCCCCGCAACTGTGTGCGGTAGTCCTCTCCATATGCCACTGAAGGTTCGCCCTTCGGGAAGGTGGGGAAGGGCGCTGATCCGCGAGCCAGGAGACCTGCCGGCGACAGGAAACTGACTTCTATGCCCTCGGGGTGGAGGGCGAAAGGACAAGACATGAATACCGCTTCCGTCTCGCTCGGCGCTTCCGTCTCCTCGCAGTCGCGTCTGATGCAGCTGGCGCTTGCTGCGTTCCTCGGCATGTTCGTCATGGGCTTTGTCGGCTTCTCGCATATCGATGCGGTCCACAATGCCGCGCACGACTATCGCCACTCGATGGGCTTTCCCTGCCACTGACAAGGGGCTGACATCATGACACTGTTTCGCAACGTCGTGTTCATCGCGGCGATCGCAGGGCTTGTGGCCGGCGTCGCTCTCGCCTGCATGCAGGCCTATGCCACGGTGCCGCTTATCCTGAAAGCGGAGGTCTACGAACAGGCCGGCGGCGGCCATGATCATGCCGTGGCATCTGCGGCACCGGCCGCCACAGGCACGACGGCTATGAGCAGCGCCGCGCCGGCTGAAGCAGTGGCTCCGGCGGAAGAGGAAAGCTGGGCACCGGCCGACGGTTTCGAGCGCTTCGGCTTCAGCGTCGTTGCCAATATCGTGACCGGTATCGGCTTTGCGCTGGTCCTGGTTGCGGTTTCGGAGTTCGCCGGCGGCATCGGCAATTGGCGCCAGGGCCTGTTCTGGGGGCTTGCCGCTTTTGCCGTGTTCACGCTGGCCCCGGGCCTCGGCCTGCCGCCGGAACTGCCGGCGATGCCGGCGGCCGACCTTGTCCAACGCCAGGTCTGGTGGTGGGCGACGGTGGTGGCGACAGCGGCCGGTCTCGGCTTGCTCGCCTTCCGCAGGTCGCTGCCGCTGGCGGTTCTTGCGGTGGCGTTGATCGTCGCGCCGCATATCGTCGGCGCGCCGCAGCCCGATAGCTTCGAAACGGCGATCCCGGAAGGTCTGCACCACCAGTTCGTGGTGGCGGTGACGCTGACCAATCTGGTGTTCTGGCTGGTGGTCGGCGCGGTCGTCGGCGTGGTGCGCGGACGCTTCACGGGCACGGCGACCAGCCTGCGCGGCAGCTTTGCCTGACCGCGCTGCCGGGGCGCTGACCCTGGTCATCGGCGGTGCGCGCTCCGGCAAGAGCGCGCATGCCGAGAGCCTGGTGCGCGCCTGTCCGGCGCCTTGGAGCTATGTCGCCACGGCGCAAGCCTATGACGAGGAGATGCGCCAGCGCATCGCGCTGCACCGCTCGCGGCGCGGCGCCGGCTGGACGACCATCGATGCGCCGCTCGACCTTGCCGGCGCGATCGGAGCGCTGCCTGACGGCCAGCCTGCGCTGATCGACTGCCTGACGCTGTGGCTGACCAACCATATGGTGGCCGAACATGATGTCGAGGCCGAGTGCCGAAAGCTGGCCGATGTGCTGTCGCGGCCGCGTGGACCCTGGTTCGTGGTGTCCAACGAGGTCGGCCAAGGCATCGTGCCGGACAATGCGCTGGCAAGGCGGTTTCGTGACGCCGCCGGCCGGCTGAACCAGGATGTCGCTTCTGTCGCGGACGTCGTGCTTTTGATGGTGGCGGGGCTGCCGCTCAAGGTGAAATGACATGGCTGATAGTATCGATCTCATGGACGAGGAACGCCACCGCGCCAAGATGGCCAAGCGCAAGGCGGTGCAGGACGCCGAGGTCGCGGCCAAGACGGTCGAGAAGGGACTGCTGATCGTCAACACCGGACCGGGCAAGGGCAAGACCACGGCCGCCTTCGGGCTGGCGCTTAGAATGCTCGGCTACGGCAAGCGCGTCGGCGTCGTCCAGTTCATCAAGGGCAAGTGGCACACCGGCGAGAAGGAGGCTTTTGCCTGCTTCGGCGATCGCGTCGTGTGGCAGGCCATGGGCGAGGGCTTTACCTGGGAGACGCAGGACCTGAAACGCGACATCGCGGCGGCGGAGGCCGCCTGGGCGAAGGCGCTCGAGCTGATGGCCGAGCCGTCGATCAGCCTGGTGGTGCTCGACGAGCTGAACATCGCGCTGCGTTACGACTACCTCGACCTCGAAAAGGTGGTCGCCGCGCTCAAGGCGCGTCGCGAGGGCCTGCATGTCGTCGTTACCGGCCGCAACGCGAAGCCGGCACTGATCGAGGCGGCCGATCTTGTCACCGAGATGGGTGTGACCAAGCACCACTTTTCCGCCGGTGTGAAGGCGCAGCAGGGGATTGAGTTCTGAGGGATTTGGCGATCGGGGAAGGGCGTTTCGGAGCAGGCGGCCGAGCGCTCCTCACCCCGCCGTGTACCCTCCATCCACTGCAAAGATACCGCCGCTGGTCCATGCCGCTTCGTCACTGGCGAGATAGACAGCGATGCCGGCAAGGTCGCTGGACCGGCCGATGCGGCCGAGCGGGTAGCTGCGCTCGACATAGGTCTTGAGCTCGGCTTGCGCGGCTTGCGGCAGGTTTTCGATCGACCTGCGCCGCATCGCCGTGTCGACCGTGCCCGGCGCGATGGCGTTGACCCTTATGCCGCGCGGCCCGAGCTCGAAGGCGAGCGATTTGGTCAGCGAATTGAGCGCGCCCTTCGACAGCGAATAGAGGCTGGACGGCCGCTTCGGGATCATCTTGTGCGCGAAATAGGACGAGATGTTGATCACCGAAGCCGCGCCCGGCGCGAGATGCGGCAACAGCCGTTGGGTGAGGAAAAATACGGCCGTGACGTTGAGCGCGAACGACTGCTGGAACTGGTCCTCGCTGACGGTTTCGAACGGCACCAGGAACGCCACGCCGGCATTGTTGACGAGGATATCGAGAGGTGGGCCGCGCTTGACATGCTCGACCACGGCGTCGATGCCGGCGCCGGCAGACAGGTCGGCCGACAGCGTTTCGACGTTATCCCCGAGTTGCTTGCGGGCGGCGTCGAGTTTTTTGCCGTCGCGGCCGACGATCAGCACGCCAGCGCCTTCGCGCAAGAAAGCCTCGGCGATTGCCAGCCCGATCCCGTCCGAGCCGCCGGTGACCAGCGCCCGTTTGCCGCCTAGTCTCATCCAACACTCCCGCGCCCCTCTGCCGTCAGCTTGCGTCATCCAGAGGAGCGCTGCCTGCACTTCGGGTCAAGCCGGGTTGCCTATCCTGGCGTATGAAACTTCGCGTCGCGCCACCGCCCAAGCAGCGACTGTGAGGTTGGCGACAACCGCAAAGTCTCAGTCGCCTTGGCCATACGTGACTGGACGCTCTGCTCGAATGCCTGCCACTCCGGGGAGGCAGCCAAGGCTGCCTCGTGGCGGGCATGCGCTTCGGCGCTGTCGAAACCGGTGATGCTGATCAAGACGTTTTCGCCCGCCCGCACCGGCAGCCGCGGAAAGCTGTTTTCGGCATGCTCGGTGACGAAGGTGGCCTGCGGCCGTGCGCCAAATGCGGCAAGCACCGGAAGAGCCGCGGTCTGGAAATCCCTGGCGAAGCCGGCTTCGAGGCCCGGTTGCAAATGATGAATCCTGATGACGACAATTGCCTGCAAAGCACTACTTGTGCTTGGTTTTTCGAGATCCGTCTGGATTACTCGTTGCGATCCCGAGAGGTCTAGGCCGGCGCCCGGCCAAGCCGGCTTCAGCAGCAGCACGTCATCAGAATCGATCATCGTGGCGTTGGCGGCGTCGCGCCAGGCAGCCCAGACCGGCCCGTCATAGAAGGCGGTCAGAGCATCCTTCCTCGCGACCATCCCATCGAAGCCGCGCAGCCAGACGAACATGTCCGGCCGGTCGAGATCGCGGAACTGGCCGATGATGGTCATCCCCGCGGTCTCCTGGCCCTCGATCAGCTGATTGTCGAAGACGCCGATCAGCGTCTCGCGCCGGCCGGGTTTCAGCGTGTATTGCCTGAGTTCGACGACGGGCGAGGCGAGCAGATCGGATTTAGGCGCGGCGTTCAAAGGCAGGTTCATTGCGCGATCTCCAAAACAGGACAGTCATCCTGTTTTATAAAACAGACCGGTTGTCCTGTTTTGTCAATCTGCTATCGTGTGAACATGTCAGCAGAGACGACAGCCCGCCCAAAGTCGCGGCCTCAAAAACGCACCAACGACCCCGAAGGCATGCGCAAGAAAGTGCTCGATGTCGCCGAGGAGGCATTTCAGGCACGCGGCTATCATGCGTCCAGCATGGGCGACCTGATGGCGACGGCGCGCGTTACCGGCGGCGCGCTGCACCACCATTTCGCGACCAAGAAGGCGCTGGCGCTCGCAGTGATCGAGGAGCGTGTCGCCGCCGCGGTCGAGGAGACATGGATCGCGCCGATGCGGATGGCCGGCTCGGCGCGCGAGGGCGTGCGCTCCGTGTTCGCGGCCGTCGCGGCGGAGCTGGAGCAGCAGGGATTCGTGCGCGGCTGCCCGCTCAACAATCTGGCGCATGAACTGTCGCTTGCTGATCCGGATTTCCGCATTGCCCTTGCCGGCATCTTTTCGGCCTGGCGTCAGGCGATCGCCGACAAGATCGGCGCCGACCAGCAGGCGGGCCGGGAGCTGGGCACCGATCCGCAGCGCTTCGCAGCGCTCGCCGTCGCCAGCTATTCGGGCGCCATGTCGATGGCCAAGACCGCACAGGACGCAAGCGTGCTGCGCGACTGCCTGATGGCGTTGGAGCAAGGAGCTATATCGTCCAAAACAGGAACGAGGCGACGTAACAGGATTCTGCACAGAGCCCTCTGACGCCGGCAGGACAGAGGCGCCGCTGTCGCTGGCTATGACCAAGACGGGAAGGCCGAGCTCCTAATTCGGCAACGGCTTGATCAGCTCGTAGCCGACCACGCTTTCGGCGCTGGTGTCCTCGTCATAGCGCCTGGCCACAACTGCCTGCAGGTCGGGTGCGTAAAGCGCGGTAAACTCGTCCCGCGTCTCGCCGGCCTCGCTCCTGATGGTCTGCTTGACCGCGAGCACGGAGTATTTGCAATTACCCAGGCTGAACGTCTCCTTGCCCTTGACGTTGATCTCCAGCGTCTCGGTGCCCTTCGGCGGCTTGTTCGGTGCGAGACGGGCAAACACGATCTTGCTCTTGGCACCCGCCTTCAGCGGGAACACCTTCCTGAGATCGGAAAACGGGATCATCGCCAGCTGCCCCGTGCTGCTGTCGCGAAACACCTCGATCAGCCCGCCGAACAGATACTGCGACTGCGGCGATTGCGACTGGTATTTGTTGGCCACGGCCACCATTCCGCCCGCCGCCGGACGAAATTCGCTGTGGATGCCGGGCCTTTCGAGAATGAAGCCGGCCTTGGCCGATTTGGCGTCGATGCACTCGGCGCCATGCGCTGCGCTCGTCACCGCCAGAATGGCCACCGTCATGCCGATGGATGCAGTGTTCATGGCGTCCTCCTCTTCCCGCGCAAGTTGAATGCCGAAAGCAATGCCAGACCTAGGAGAACGTGTCGACATGCTTTGCGAGCAACTGGACTGCCGGTCCGCGTCGTGCTGAATTTTAGCGCATGATGCACCGCATTCCCGCCGCACCGGTTTCCCGGCGCAGCTTTCTGATGAAGGCAGCGGCCGTTGCCGTGGCTGGCGGCGTTTCGCGCCCGGCCTTCGGCCAGACCGGGCAGCGCATCCCGCCGATCAACGCCATCTTCCTGTTTATCGCTGATGTCCATGCCTGCCGCATGGCAAACGGATTGAACCCGCACTGCGAGCAGGAAGGCAAGACCGACGCTGCCTTGCTGCGCAATGTCGCGGCGCTCAACGGCGTCGGTGACAGGCAATGGCCGGCCGAAATCGATGGCGTTGCCACCGGCCTGCGCTCGACGGGCAAAATCGGCACGCCGCTCGGCCTCGTCGTTGGTGGCGACATCACCGATGATGGCGGCGGCCAGATCACCCAGCCCAGCGAGGGCACGCAGCTGCTTCAGTTCAGCCAGCGCTACCAGCAAGGCGTCGGCCCCGACCGCGTGCACGTGCCGGTCTATGTCGGCCTCGGCAACCACGACCTCGACCAGAACGGTCCGCGCTCGCATGTCGACTGGTACCGCCGCGAAATGCGCGACTACGTCGAGGTCAACCACCGCCCCGGCGTGTTCTTCAAGCCGCCCGTGCCGGCGACCGACTACGATGTCGAGACCGATTGCTATTCATGGGATTGGGGCGGTCTGCATCTTGTCCAGACGCACCGTTTTGCCGGCGATACCGGCCACGGCGCCGCCAGCAGCCTGCCCTGGCTGAAGCAAGACCTGGCGACCTATGCCGGCGACGGCCGACCGGTCATCCTGTTCCAGCATTACGGCTGGGATACTTTTTCGATCGAAAGATGGGACGCCGCCGAGAAAACCTTCGACGACGGCGGCACGGGTCCGCCGCACTGGTGGAGCGAAGCCGACAGGCAGGCGCTGCTGGCCGTGCTGAAGGGTTACAACGTCGTGGGCATCTTCCATGGCCACCAGCACGCGACGCCGATGATCTACCACCGTGACGGGTTCGATTTGTTCAAGCCGAAGGCCGCCTTCATGGGCGGCTTTGCGTTGGCGCAGGTGACCGGAAACAGCATGGAGGTGGTGCTGGGCGAAGCCGCCGGAGATCATGGCGAGGTCACCTTCACCAATGCATACAGCAAAAGCCTGACTTTCTGACGGGTAAGAGAGGACGCAAAAAAGGCGGCCGAACCGCCTTTTTCCTGGTTTGCAAAGGGCCGGCGTCAAAGCGCCTTCTTCACCTTGTCCTTCACGTCGCCGTAAGCCTTCTGCATCTTGCCGGTCGCCTTGTCGACGTCGCCTTCGGCCTCGGTGCGCCTGTTGCCGGTGGCTTTGCCGGCGGTCTGCTTGACCGAACCCTTGGCTTGCTTGGCAACGCCGGCAACCTGATCCTTGTTCACCATCTCGCATCTCCTGAACCGTTCGCCTGGAGAAACGGTCGCGGATCGCTTAGGTTCCGGGTTCTGCTCGTCGATTGGGATAGCTTCCGGCCGCGAAGCCGACAGGATAGGGTGCGCCAGAAGGCCCGAACAAACAGGGCCGGAGGGACAATGGCTGAATTCGCGCTCTTCATCGGCAACAAGTGTTTTTCGTCGTGGTCACTGAGGCCATGGCTGGCGATGAGGCATCTGGAGATCCCGTTCGAGGAAGGTCTTGTGCGCCTGCGCACGCCCGAGACCGCGGCCAATCTGGCCAGGATATCGCCGACCGGCCAGGTGCCGGTGCTGAACCATCGGCTGCCGAATGGCGAGGTCCGGATCGTCTGGGAGACCCTTGCCATCCTTGAATATCTCGCCGAGCTGTTTCCGGAGAAAAAGCTCTGGCCGGCCGATATCGGCGTCCGCGCGCTGGCCCGCTCGGCGGCAACGGAGATGCATTCCGGCTTTCGCGAGGTCCGTTATGGCTGGCCGATGAATTTGCGCCGGCCGAAAGGCCACAAGCCGCTCGACGCCGAAGGTGAGGCGCAACGGGCGCGCATCGAGGATTTGTGGCGGCAATGCCGCGAAAAATACGGCAAAGGCGGGCCGTTCCTGTTCGGCCATTTCACCGCGGCCGACGCTATGTACGCGCCGGTCGTCACCCGCTTCGACACTTATGGTGGCACGCTGGCAACCGATACCCGCGCCTATGTCGACGCCGTGCTTTCGATGCCGGCGATGCGCGACTGGTATGCCGAGGCGGCGAAAGAGCCTTGGCCCGAGCCCGGCCCAGACGAGTAACCAAGCAAAGCCGGTCTTCCACTTCGCAGCCCGCGGCCTATCTGAAGATCGGGCAGGGGTTTTGGAGACTTCACAATGACATCTGTTTCTTCCGCACTGGCCGGCAAGGTCGCTCTCGTCTCCGGCGCTTCATCGGGCATCGGCGAGGCAACCGCTGTGGCGCTCGCAGCCGCCGGGGCCAAGGTGGCGATAGCCGCACGCCGCGCCGATCGTCTCGAAGCGCTGGCCGCGCGCATCGAAAAGGCCGGCGGCACGGCGCTCCGCATCGAGGCCGACGTCACCAGCAACGAGGATCTCACCGCCATGGTCGACAAGGTTGTCGCCGAATGGAGCCGCCTCGACATCCTCGTCAACAATGCCGGAGTGATGCTTCTGTCGCCCGCCGCCGAGGCGGTGCTCGACGACTGGCGCCGCATGGTCGAGCTCAACCTGCTGGCGCTTATGGGCGTCACCAAGGCGGCGCTGCCGCATCTGAGGGCCGCCAAGGGTCATATCGTCAATGTCTCGTCGGTCGCCGGCCGTGTCGCCAATCCGGGCGCCAGCGGCTACGCAGCAACCAAGTTCGGTGTCGTCGGCTTTTCCGAATCGCTGCGCCGAGAAGTCTACGCCGACAAGGTTCGTGTCACCGTCATTGAGCCCGGCCTGGTGCGGACCGAGCTCGGCGACCACATCACCAATCCGGCGTTTAAGGCTGATCTGGACAAGCGGCTCGCGAGCATGGAAGCGCTGACCGCGGGGGACATCGCCGCGGCCATTCTCTATGCCGTGAGCCAGCCGGCACACGTCAACGTCAACGAGATCGTCATTCGCCCGACCGACCAGGAACGGTGAACGGCGCAGATATTTTCGCTAGGCTTCGAATCCGGCCCGCAGGAAATCGCCACATTCCTCGACCAGCCGCGACGGGTCCCTCGCGAGATAGACACCGAAATCCGCCGTCGGCGCCGGCGGCAGATTGAAGCGTCCGTTGAGGCTTTGGCAGTCGGGGGCAGTCCTTTCTGCAGCAGAAGCGCGACGCGAAGCCCGGCCCGGCAAAGCGCTATGGCACTCGCGCCGAATTCGGCGCGGTGGCGCATTCCGGGCCAGCGACGCCGCCGCCTATATTAACGGCGTGGCGCTGCCCGTGGATGGGGGCTCAGCCGCGGCATGCTGCGAGGGGACGGGTGTAGTGGCGCGAATGGTCGCATCACACAGGAACGCCCCTCGTGCCTTTTATCTGCGCGGGGGGCGTCCTAGTTGTCGTCCACCTTTTCTCAAGATCGCTCTTTCGAGAACGGCTTCGACACCGAAAAAATGCCCCGGCGCCAAAATGGTTCCCGGCTGGAGCAATTCCAGGAAAAGTGTGAACGGTCTTCCGTCCGGAATTGCGCAAAAGCAAAGAGGCAGAGCGGTTTATCGTTTCCGTGAAATGAGAACCGGTCCAAGTGATTCTTTCGGCGGCCAATAGCCCGGCTTTTGCTGTCGGATTTGCCGGCGTGCGGACCGCCGCCACGCGTCTCTGCGAGTGTGGCAAATCAAAAAAATTGACACAGCGAGCAAAGAAGTCTACAAGAATTTGTCGATGTTTGTTTGACCGACTTTTGTTATCCGCGCGCCGAGGCGCGCCTTTGACGAACTTCCCCATCAAAATCGAGACAAACGTTGTCGTGCATCCGCATGACGGCGAATGAATATTTGCCATGGAAAGGGTTCGTTATGAGCACAGGCACAGTTAAATGGTTCAACGCCACCAAGGGTTTTGGTTTTATTCAGCCTGACGACGGTTCTGCCGACGTTTTTGTCCACATCTCAGCCGTCGAGCGCGCCGGAATGCGCGACATCGTCGAGGGCCAGAAGCTTGGCTACGAGATGGTCCGCGACAACAAATCGGGCAAGATGTCCGCCGACCAGTTGAAGGCGGCCTAAACGGAATCAGCCTCGCCGGTGACCACGGATGTACTGGCACCGGTGAATGGCAAATTCCAGCGCATGGTCGCGGGGAGGTTAAGTCCCGCTCATGCGCATGAGAAGAACGTTTCTTTGCGCGTCTCTCGGGATGCGCGGGCGCTCTCATGGAAGGTCAGGCGGTGCCTGGCCTTTTTCATTTTTGCGCTTCTACCGCCGAAAGGCGCTGCTCGACGGCCTAGACGTGCTAAGGACGTTTCAGCAATTTGAAACCGGCTGCCGTATTGCTTTGTGCGGGTTCCTGGCCGAAAGACCAGTCTCGCCACCTTTTCGGCGGCGCGCTCCGAACCGGGAGAAAGACCTTGACCGAAACTTCAAAAAAACCCCGCGACCAGGCCGAATCCATTTTTGGCAAGAGGCGGACCCAGTCGATGTCGCTCGACCGCATCAATTCCGAACGGGATGCCGTCAGCCAGGCCCGCGAAGCCAAGACCGCGCGGCTGCGCGAACTGCGCCTGGAAAAGGAAGCCGACGACCTGGCGGCAGCGGTTGCGCTCGCGGCCTCGCCAAAACGCGCGGGCAAACGCTGATGGCGACCAAACGCGTGCCTCAAAAGGCGATCGCCGCCGATTCGACCATCGCCGATGTCGTGGGTGAACTCGACAAGCCGGTCGAATATGTCCGGCGCGTGCTCGAAAAACTCGAGCGCTGCCGGCGTGTCCACGGCGATGCCCAGGTGCGGCTCGGCGTGCGCGGTCGTGCCGAATGCCCCAATTACCTGATCGAATACGTCCGGGAAAACGCCAAGACCCACGAGCGCGTGACCTTTCAGGATGCCGCCTACAGCGGCAGCACGCATCGCGAGCTGGCGCCCCGGCACATCGAGGAAGCCAGGAACTGGTCGCCCGAAGAAATGAACATCACGGCCGTATCGGCGCTCATCGGCCGCCTTCGCAATCCGAATGCGCCATCATCGCGTTTCTCCGACGAGGATTGATATGGCAATCAAGTTTTCTGCCAAGAACCAGCCGGCAGTGCCTGCTGCCGCCGTGAAGCCGGCCAAGCCGGCCGCCGCGCCGAAAACCGGTGAAGCCGCCGAAGCGGGCACCGATCTGTTCAGGTCGCCGGCCGAAGCACCGCCGCGCAAGCCGAAGAAGAAATAGCGCCCTTGCAGCAAAATGCCGGCCGGAAATCTGTGCCAAGGCTGCTTGCCTTGGCGGTCGCAGAGGATTTTTCATCGCCACAAGAGGGCGCCGATCCGGTCGCCTTCGATTGCCAGACCTGTGGCGCCTGCTGCGCCTACTCCTCCAGATGGCCGCGCTTCTCCACCGAGGATGACGCGCAGCTCGAGCTTATCCCGCAGAAATACGTGGCTGCCGACGAAGCCGGCATGCGCTGCGACGGCGCGCGCTGTTCGGCACTGTGCGGCGACGTCGGCAAGTCGACCGCCTGCGGCATCTACGAGATCCGTCCCGACGTCTGCCGCGCCTGCATGCCGGGCGACGACGACTGCCTGATAGCGCGCCGGGCTCACGGACTGCCGACGCCGTAATGACGGCCCTCGGGCTGGCGTCCCAGTTTGAAATTCGTCAGTCAGATGATCTAAAGTCGTTGCGGTAGAGGCCGGGCGATCGTCCGGTCAACCGTTTGAATGCCTGCGAAAACGACGGCACGGATTCATATCCGACGGCGCGCCCGATCTCGCCAATATTCTGCTCCGTTTCCCGCAGAGCCTTGGCGGCAAGGTTCATCCGCCATCTGGTCACATAGGACAGCGGCGGCTGTCCTAAGAGTTGAGCGAAGCGACGCGCGAAGGTGGCCCGGGACTGTGCCGCGCCGCTGGCAAGGGAAGCGATAGTCCAGGGATTGCCCGGCCGCTCGTGGATCAGGCGCAAGGCCTGCGCAATGCCTTTGTCGCGCAAGGCGCCAAACCACCCCCCTGTTCCGAGTGGCTGATGTTCGATCCAGGCACGCAACAAGAAGATCAACGTGCTGTCGAGAAGGCGTGGAGCGACAATGTCGTGACCGCCGAGATTGCCTTTCGCTTCGACCTGCAGAAGTTCCAGGGCAAGCCGCAGCGGCTCGCTGGTGTCGATCTGTTTCCGGGTCAAATGGATCAGCGGAGGAAGCAGCGAAACCATCGGGTATGGCCCGACGCCGTCGAGTGAATATCTCGCACAAAGAAGAGTTGTCGCGCCGCTCTCGTTTTTCGGCTCTGGTCCGCTCCGATTTGCGGAAAGGACGGCGGATATAGATGCCGTCGGCGCATCCAACGGATTACAAAGAGCATGTCCCACTCCGCTCGCGACAAGGATGACGTCTCCCTGGCCTAAGCAAACCGGCTCCTTTTCACCGGCTAACCGCAGCCAGCATTCGCCGTTCTGTATGACGTGGATGGCGGCATTCCTTGTCGGATCGACTGAAATACCCCATGGCCGATGCAGGGTCGCGCTGCCGATCATGGCGCTGCCAAATGTCAGCGAAGCAAGAATTTCGGACAAGGCGTCCATGAGAACCATACTCCAAGGATGAATAGGAACGACGCTATTAGACGATTGGATAAGAATCTAGCGGAATAGCGTATCGACCATCTCACAATCGCGACAGATCATGTTGGCAATGTCGGCGTGCGGACGCTCCTGTCCTCGCCGGGCAGAAGCAGCCACCTGACGGAGCAAAACATGCGTGACGAACCATCAAATCTACTTCCAGCCAATGCCAATAGTTCGCTCGAGACCAACAAGATGATCGTCCTGGACTTCATCGACAAAGCAGTAAACCAAAGCAACATCGAAGCTGCTTCGATGCATTTTGGCGAACGCTACATCCAGCACAATCCGAACATTGCGGATGGTGCGGAGGGCTTCAAGGCCTATCTGCAGCAGCTCAAACAGTCATTTCCCCTCGTGAGCGGAGAGGTGAAGCGGATTTTTGCCGAAGGGGATTTCGTCATCGTGCACATGCACGCAAAACGCGAACCGGAGGAGGAAGGCTTGGCCATTGTCGACATTTTCAGGCTGAAGGACAGCAAGCTCGTCGAACACTGGGAAGTCCGGCAGCCTGTTGCCGATAGCAAGCTGCACGCCAACAGCATGATCTGAATGCGGATAGCTCTCAGGCTGGCTTGTGCCCGCACGTTTCGCTGATTACGTTGCCGGCGGCAGGGACAGCACCGGGAGACCATCCGTGAGCATCGAATTCTTGTTGACGTCGCTGATTGTCGTGGCTTCGCCGGGCACCGGCGTTCTCTATACGCTGAGCGCCGGGCTTTCGCGTGGTGCGCGCGCCAGCATCATTGCCGCTTTCGGCTGCACGCTCGGCATCATTCCGCACATGGCGGCCGCCATCACCGGCCTCGCGGCTCTGCTGCACACCAGTGCCGTCGCCTTCGAAACGCTGAAATATCTTGGTGTTGCCTACCTGCTCTACATGGCCTGGAACACGCTGAAGGAGAAGGGCGGCCTGAGCGTCGATGAAAATGTCGCGCCGCGTTCGGCCGGAAAGGTGATCGCCTCGGGCATTCTCATCAACATCCTCAATCCGAAGCTGTCGATCTTCTTCTTTGCCTTCCTGCCCCAATTCGTCAGCACCAGTGAATCGCATGCGCTGTCGAAGATGCTGGAACTCAGCAGCGTCTTCATGCTGCTCACCTTCGTGGTCTTTGTCGGCTACGGCATCTTCGCGGCGTCGATCCGCAGCCATCTCGTGTCGCGGCCAAAGGTGCTGACCTGGATGCGCCGTACCTTCGCCGGAGCCTTTGTCATGCTCGGCGCCAAACTGGCGTTGGCGGACCGGTAGATCTCCCTGTTTTGACGCGATTCCGGACGGAAAACCGCTCGCACCATTCTTGGAATTGCTTACCGCTGCGGATCGGCCGGCCCGCTTTCGGTTTCGGAAGCGTCGCCGCCTCCGAAACCGGGCGCAGCGCGAACACCCAGCCGCCAGGCCGACGGGGAGACGCCGATCATCTTCTTGAAGGCACGGCTGAACGCCGCCTCGGACTCGTAGCCGATTTCCGCCGCGATGTTCGCGACGTTGCTGTTGCCGGCGCTGAGCAATTCCGAGGCAATCTGCATCCGCCACTTGGCGAGATAGTGCATCGGCGGCATGCCGACGAGTTTCGTGAAGCACTCGGCCAGCACGGTGCGCGACAGCGCGGCCTCCTTGGCCAGCGCCTCCACCGTCCAATTGTGCGCCGGCCGGTCGTGGATCAGCGCCAGCGCCTTGCTCAGATGCGGATCGCGCAGGCCCGCCAGCCAGCCGGTTTGTTGTGGCGGCAGCGACTCCACATAACGGCGCAACACGTCGACGAACATCAATTCGCTGAGCTTGGTGAGCACCGTCTCGCTGCCAGCCCGCTTTTCCGCGACCTCCGACACCGCCAGCTTGATGAACTGGCCGAGCCAGCCGCCGTCGCCTTTCACGTCTCGGGCCTTGATGACCGGCGGCAGCGCTTCGAGCAGCGGATTGAAGGGCAGCGCATCGCAAGCGAGATAGCCGCATACCAGCCGGGCCGACAGCGATCCGTCTTTGACGTAGTTGATGGGAAACGGCCTCTGGCTGGCGGCGGCGATCTCCAGCACATCCGCGGTCGGCGGATCCGCGCGCAGGGCCGGATTGCTCGACATGATATGCGGATCGCTCCTGGTGAAGACCACGACTTCGCCGGCCTCCACCGAGATCGCCTCCTTGCCTACGATGCGGGCGAAGCAGCGGCCGGCCGTGAGCACGTGGTAGGAAATCAGATGATCCGCGCCCGGCAGTATCCTCGGCAGTATCGATGACTGGGCAGGCGAGCAGACGGCCCATGGATCCTGGGCCCTGATGTCGAAAAACGTCGCGCCGGTGAGACGCACCTTTTTCAAGAGGTCAGACAGAGCGTCCCCGGCCATTCCATCCATGTCCCGTAAGTTGCGCGGCAACCCGGCGCGACATCCCTTTCGAGTTCCGGACGCGCTGTCAAGTGAGGCGGACGCCCCGTCATTCCGTTCATTGCCGGAAGCTTTAAAATCCCGTCGGCGCTGAGCTCTGTCTCAAATCAGGTGCTGAGCGCAGTCGAACTCGGAAAAGATGAGGATCTAAGTCATGACGGTACATAAGGGCGGATGTTTTTGCGGCGCCGTGGAAATCGAAGTGCACGGAGCGGCCGAGGCGATGGGCTACTGCCATTGCAGTTCCTGTCGTTCGTGGTCGGCGTCTCCGCCGTGAACGCCTTCACGCTGTGGAAGCCGGAGAACGTCAAGGTCACCAAGGGCGAGGAGTTCCTGTCCGGTTTCGAGAAGTCAAACATGAGCAACCGTCAGTTCTGCACGAAGTGCGGCGGCCATCTGATGACAGATCATCCGCCGCTCGGACTGGTCGACGTCTATGCGGCCACGATACCGACGGTGAAGTTCACGCCGGCGGTTCATGTCAACTACGCCGAGACGGTCCTGCCGATGAAGGACGGATTGCCGAAGCTGAAGGACTTCCCCACCGAACTCGGGGGCTCGGGCGTGAGCGTGCCTGAGTAACCCGGCAATGACACACGATTTCGAACACCCACATCTCACGACAGGAGAATACGCATGGACATCACGACTTTTCGCGCCACGCAGGAGCCGATCAAGGATCTATATCGCAGGAATGCGCGCGCGGCACTTCTTACGCTGAAGGCCAAGGGCAGTGCCGACGACTCCAAGGTCACCTGCAAGGTCGAGACAGGACGTGGGCTCGCGCTGGCGGGCATCCATCCGAAGGCCGGGGCAGCGGACAGGAGCTTTGTTTCGGCGACATGCTGCTGGAAGCCCTTATCGCATGCGCCGGCGTCTCGATGAGGGCGGCGGCCGCCGTCCTCGAAATACCGATCAAGTCGGCCGAAATCTCCGCCGAGGGCGACGTCGATCTTCGCGGCACGCTCGGCGTCACCAAAGGTGTGCAGGTCGGCTTCAAGGAGATCCGCCTGCGGTTCGACAACGAGACCGACGTTGCGCAAGACCGGCTGACTGACCTCCTCGAGCTCACCGATCGCTACTGCGTGATCTTCTAGACGATCCAGCGCAGTCCCAAGACGTTCGTGAAGCTTCACAAGGTCGTGCGGTAGCCACGACCGGCCCGGACTCCTAAACTTTGGGATTCCGGGCTGGACCTGAGCGCGGCCTCACTGAATGCAGCTTGGCTGAATGCAGCTTGTCGCGCCAAGCGCTATCCCTTCACGTAGCCCATTGCCTCGACGATCTTCCCGTCCGCCACGCGCATCAGGTTGACGCCGCGGATGGAATTACCGTCGGCCATCCAGTAGCGCCAGCGGATCGTCGCCCGGTTACCGGCGACGAAGGTTTCTTCGATGTCGAAGCGCGTGCCGGGTCCGGTCGCGATCGCCGACCACAGTTCGACGCAGGCGCCCTTGCCGATGCGGCGGGCGCCGTCCGGGGCCGGCGTGGTGTTCTCGATCACGCAATCTCCCGCCACCAGATCGTCGAGCGCCGATGGGTCGTGGCGCTGGAACACGTCGTTGTAGCGCCGCATGATTTCGGCCGTCTCAGCGGAGCGTTCGGCTGCGGCGATGTCGATGATGAGTTCCTGTGTCATTGGATATTCCTTCCCTTCAGTGATCGGTAGCGGTTTCGATGAGGCGGGCCTTGTGATCGCGGCGACGCCGGCCAGCGCCCGCGATACGAGGCAGCTCTCCTTGGCCGTCTGCGCCAGCCGCTCGAAATCTCCCACCGCCAGCCCGGCGGCGCTTGCCTCCGTCTCAAGCTCGATGCGGGTCAGCGTCGGTCCGGCCGCGGTGGCGCCGAGATGCGCTTTCGCGATCGTGTGGATGCGTGCGGGACTGTAACCTTCGCGGCCGAGGACGGCGCTCAGCGCCATCGAGAAGCAGCCGGCATGCGCCGCCGCAATCAATTCCTCAGGGTTGGTGCCGGGACCGGTCTCGAAACGCGACGGGAAGGAGTAGGCGCCTTCGAAGACGCCGCTGCCGAGCTTCAGCCGGCCCGAACCTTCCTTCAACGATCCCTGCCATCGGGCCTCTGCTTCACGAATGGTCATTTCTCGTTCTCCTCCTTTGATGAACAGACCGTCAGAATATATAAACTGATCTACATATTAGGTAGACCGATTGCTATATTCGGCGCAAGCCCTATAATGCTCGCTCCTGACAGAGGCTGACATGGCGAACGACACCCGCACCCGCATGCTCGAAGCGACGGCGCTGCTGCTGAGGCAGCGCGGCTATCACGGCACGTCGCTCAACGACATATTGAGCGCCTCAGGCGCACCGAGAGGCTCGCTCTACTTCCACTTTCCGGGCGGCAAGGACCAACTGGTGCTCGAGGTGACGCGCAATAGCGTCGCCGATGTGACGCAGCGGCTGGACGCCGCGCTCGCCGCCGAAAAGGATCCGGCGGTGGCTGTCCACCACATCTACCAGTCGGTCGCGCGCATGCTGGAAGACAACCGGTTCACGCTCGGTTGCCCGATCGCGCCCGTAGTGTTGGACTCGCCGACGGACATGCCGGAGTTGGTTGAGTTGTGCCGGTCGGCCTTTGATCAATGGATAGGCTTGCTCAGGGCGGCGTTCCTAAGGGCAGGGGTGCCCGAGCGCCGCGCGCATGCGCTGGCGCTGCTGGTCGAATCATCGCTGGAAGGGCTGATGGTGATCGCGCGCGCCACCCACGACCGCGCCCCGGTGCTGGCGGTAGCCGACGAGGTCGCGGCGCTGATTGAGGGGGCATTGCTGGCTAAGGGCGCCGCTGCCGTGGTGCATTGACGCCGCTGTTTGAGCTTAGCGGCTTGCTCTCAAAGCAAAAAGGGCGACCTCTCGGCCGCCCTTTCCGCATCTGAAGGCTGATGGGTTGGATTAGAAATCCATACCGCCACTCAAGCCCGCTTGCGGGCTTGAGCAACTTGAATTCATGGGCGTGCTTTACGGACGCCTTAGAAATCCATGCCGCCCATGCCGCCCATGCCGCCGCCGCCCATGCCGCCAGGCATACCGCCGCCAGCCGACTCCTTCTTCGGAGCCTCCGCGATCATGGCTTCGGTGGTGACCAGCAGGCCGGCGACCGAGGC
>NZ_JBVVQF010000018.1:0-143663 GCF_055811815.1 Mesorhizobium sp. WSM4836 | reverse complement strand
ATCCTCGCAAACGCTCTCCTCAAGGCGCAGAGAAAATGGGCCCCTAAAACCCCTTGATCAAAACGGATACTTTAGGCGAAAGCCCTGCCCTCCTCGCTGCGCTGGAACATCGTCAGGTCCAGTCCGAGGCTTGGCTTGCCCAGAATGGTCAGGATCGCATGCGCCTGGCCGCGGTGGTGGGTCTGGTGGTTGAAGAAGTGGTCGAGCGCCGGCGCCAGTCGCTGGGAGACGGTGCGCATATCCGAGACGGTCATGTAGGAGAAGCGGCCCGACAGCGCCTTGTCGCTCAGGCCGTCGACCCAGTCGATGATGCGTTTGTCCTCGGCCTCGCGCGCCAGCCGCAAGCCTGGCAAGGCGCGGTGCAGGATGGTGTCGAGCCTTGCCGGAGCGTCACCCTCGCCGGTGAAGCGTTTCATCCAGATACGGTCGGCAGCCAGGAGGTGATTGAGCGTTCCCATCATCGAACCGAAGAAGACACCGACAGTGCGGTCGAACTCTTCATCATCGAGATCGGCGGCCACATCGTAGATGCGGCCATTGGCCCATTGATTGTAGGCTGCAAACATCCTGAAATGCTGTTTCATTCTTCTCTCGACCTGCGAGACCCCGTTTCGCGCGGGTCTGTTTCGGGCATAGTTAGACTGCAAGGACGCTGCCGCCAATGACCATTCTGCTCTATGACCTTATCGGACGCGATGCCGCCCGCCCATTCAGCCCACATTGCTGGAAGGCGGCGATGGCGCTGGCCCACAAAGGGCTCGACATCTCCAGCGTGCCGACCCGTTTCCTCGAAGTGCCGAAAGTGGAAGGCGGCGTCTCGAAGCTCGTTCCGGTGATCCGCGACGGCGAGACGGTGGTAGCCGATTCCTTTGCCATTGCGCTCTATCTCGAGGAGACCTATCCCGAGCGGCCGACATTGTTTTCCGGCGACGGCGGCAAGGCGATGGCGCGCTTCATCGAACGCTGGTCGCAGCTCACCATCCATCCCTACGTCACCACCGCTGCGATACTGGACCTGCATGCAATGCAGGACGAGGCGAACGCCGCCTATTTCCGGCAAAACCGCGAGCAGCGCTTCGGCAAGAGCCTGGAGGCGGTATACGCAACCCGCGACGGCGGGCTCGCCAGCTTCCGCGCCTCGCTGGAGCCGCTGCGCTCGATGCTTGGCTATCAGCCCTTCATCGGCGGCCCGTCGGCGCTGTTTTCCGACTACATCGTTTTCGGCGCGCTGCAATGGGCGCGCATCGCCACGCCCTACCGGCTGCTCGACGACAGCGATGTCGTGGCGCAATGGTTCGAACGATGCCTCGATCTGCACGGCGGCCTCGGCCGCACCGTCGCGGCCGCAGCGATCGCCGCTTGAGAGTTGAAATCGGCAATTTCATCGGCAATGCCACATTTTGTTCTTGCTTTGTGCCGGCAGCTATGCTACTAATCTCGGTATGGTGCTAATTGGCTCCAACGACCCGCCCGGCTTGCCGAGGCGGGTTTTGTTTGCCGGTCAAGGTCCAACGGCGTAGATCGCGGCAATGTCGTCCAGCCTCGGCTGAAACGCGTCGCTTTCGACCGGCCTCATGCGACGCGTTACAGGTTCTTGTGTTTATGCATGTCGTTATCGCAAAACCGCTGCACGCTTTTGCGCGACATGCATTAGAATTGCCGCCCGGCGAAATGCGACAATGCAGTAGACGACGTGTCGCTCGAAGCGCCTCATCAGCACCCGGATCGAAGCAAACAAGACGAAAGTCCGGCGAACCGGGCAACCACAGCAAAGGCAGCGCGCCATGACCGCAAACCCAGAGTTCCCGGCCGAGTTTCGCGCCGGGCTCGCCAATCTCTTCCTGTGGCGGCGCGACGTCAGGCGGTTCAAGCCGACGCCGCTCCCGGACGGGGCGCTGGAGCGGCTGCTCGAGCTTGCCAGCGCCGCGCCGTCGGTCGGATTGAGCCAGCCCTGGCGCTTCGTCATCGTCGAGAGCGAAGCATGCCGCGCCGCCGTCAGGGCATGCTTCGAGCGCTGCAACGCGGAGGCACTCGCAAATTTTTGCGGTGAACGCGCCGCGCTCTATGGGCGCCTGAAGCTTGCCGGCCTGAACGAGGCGCCCTGCCAGTTTGCGGTTTTCGCCGACCGCGCAACCGAGCAAGGGCATGGGCTCGGCCGCCTGACCATGCCAGCCACCATAGACTATTCCGCTGTCATGGCGGTCCACACGATGTGGCTGGCGGCGCGCGCCGAAGGAATAGGCATGGGCTGGGTCTCGATCCTCGATCCGGCCGAGATGGCGACAATCCTGGACGTGCCGCCGGAGTGGACACTGATCGGTTACTTCTGCATCGGTTACCCCAGCGAGAACCACAGCGTGCCGGAACTGGAACGGGAAGGCTGGGAAACGCGGCGGCCGTCCATCGTGACAAGGCGGTAGTAGAATGGTGGCGCTGCCATCCTCTTTGCGGGGAAGAATGACTCCTCCCCTGCAGGGCTGTGGACGTCATGGGATGGTTTCGCCGATCGTCATCATTGCCAGCAAGACACCATGGCAAAGCCAGTCGTGACGGCCTTGACCTGAGGAAGGGCATAGAGTGTTTCGCTATGACATGCAGGCCGAGATCTGGGTCTATCCGGGCAAGGCCGGCTGGCATTTCGTGACGCTGCCGCCGGAGCTTGGAGCCCGGATCAAGGCGGCGATGCTGGGGATGGCAAGGCCCTGGGGCTCGCTTGGCGTGGAAGCCGTCATCGGCCAGACCAGATGGCGGACATCGCTGTTTCCCGACAAGAAATCCGGCAGCCTGCTCTTGCCGATCAAGACCGCGGTGCGGGTTCGCGAAGGCCTCGGGGCTGGCGACACGGCCAACCTGACGATCGAGATGCAGTTATGACGACGTTGGGTCAGGCTGACGACGACGCGCTGTAGGGCGCGGCTTCATTCCAGCTTGGGTTCCTCTCCCCACTTTCGTGGGGCGAGAAACCCAAGTCTCGAGAGTTCGTGGGACAAACCCCTCCTCTGGCAGCTTCGCCGACGGTGCTGCTCCATTTACCTCCCATGCCCCACTGACCTCGCATGCCCCCTCGCCGGCCTCCCCTTGGCAAGGCGGCGGGCGGCTTGTATAGAGCCCGCCACCCTCAATTCCACTCTCCATCACAAGGACGATCCCATGGCGCTCGAACGCACCTTTTCCATGATCAAGCCGGACGCGACCCGCCGCAATCTCACCGGCGCTATCACCAAGATACTGGAAGATGCCGGCCTGCGCGTCGTCGCTTCGCGCCGGGTGTGGATGAGCCGCCGTGAGGCGGAAGGTTTCTATGCCGTCCACAAGGAGCGTCCGTTCTTCGGCGAGCTGGTCGAGTCCATGTCGTCGGGCCCGACAGTCGTGCAGGTACTAGAAGGCGAGAACGCCATCGCCAAGAACCGTGAAGTGATGGGCGCCACCAATCCGGCAAGCGCCGCCGAAGGCACCATCCGCAAGCTGCACGCGCTGTCGATCGGCGAGAATTCCGTGCATGGTTCCGACGCGCCGGAAACCGCCGCGCAGGAGATCAAATACTGGTTCTCGGACACCGAGATCGTCGGCTGAGCCGAATCCCGAACCCATCAAAAGGGCCGGCGCAATGCCGGAAGGCCGGCGCAATGCCGGCCTTTTTCGTTAGCGGACACTTTCAGGTCTAGGCTCCTCGACGGGTCATGGGTGCGTTAAGTTCGATGGCGCGGATCAAAACGCGATCCCGAGAATGGAGCCGACCAGGCCATGACCAACACCGTTCCCGGTTTTTTCGAGGGGACCGAAATGCCGACCGGCGGCTGGTGGGAAGCGCTGTGGCCCGACCCCGCCGGGGTGTTAACGGCGGTGGGAGTGAAGCCTGGCATGGATGTGGTCGATCTCTGCTGCGGCGACGGCTGGTTCACGCTGCCGCTCGCCAGGGTCGCCCGTCATGTAATCGCCATTGACATCGATGCCGATCTGCTCGAGGTCGCCAGGCGGCGGCTGACCGAAGGCGGCGTGAGCAATTGCGAGTTTGTGGCGGGCGATGCCTATGAGCTTGCCGGGCTGGTGCCTCAAACCCTCGACTTCGTTTTCATGGCCAACGCTTTCCATGGCGTTCCGGACCGGCCGCGCCTTGCCCGCGCCGTCCGCGCGACGCTTGGCCCTGCCGGTCGTTTTGCCATCGTCAACTGGCACCAGCAGCCGCGCGAGCAAACCACGGTCCTCGGCGAGCCGCGCGGACCGAAGACCGAGCTGAGGCTGTCACCCGAACAGACCACTGCGGCGGTGGAAGCAAGCGGTTTCAAGCTCGCCGAGCAGGTCGACATACCGCCCTACCACTACGGCACGGTATTCAAACTTGCGACGAATTGAGAATGCCTCGTGGATGCGGCCTCGCTAGTAGGACGTATGTCGCCCGCCGCCCCCTAGCGGCGGGTTCTGCCAGCCTATTTCGCCTGGCGTTCCTTCACGTTCGCATGTTCATTCGCCGCGTCCGTGTCGGTGGACGGGGTCTTGGTCTCCTCACCTGAAAACGGGCTGCCCTGCCCTGGCGCGAGATCGCCGCTATGGCCTGCCTTGTTGGTCTGGAACGGTTGGCTGTCCGCTTTGAGACCGTGGTCAAGAGCGTTGACGAGATGGTCGTCCGCCTTGGCAAGCCCGGTAAGGGCAAGGAGCGATGCACCGGTGGCGGCAAGGATAAGCGTGTGCGTTTTCATGTCTGGACTCCTTTGAGTTAAGGCCAGAACGAGCCGCAGCCATTCTGGCGGCTTCAACGAAGGGACAAACGTCCCTTTTGCCTTACCCGCCAACGTATGAGGACGTAACGCGCGCGCTGCCCAGCCTATTCCCGCTGAAACACATCGTGATTGGCATGCGGCTGCCGCGAGGACCAACCGGCCTGGGCTAAGCGCTAGCTCGCGGCGTTGAAGCGAAGGATGTCGCGGCCGTTTCTGTCGACAATGACAAGCTTGCCGGCGTCGACATGATAGGATGCCGCCTTGGCCAGCGCCTGGAACAGCGCCTTTTCCTCGGCCATGAGCTGAGGCGCGCAGGCCTTGAAGGTCGAGCCGATGTCGCTGATGGCGATCGTCGAGCCGTCTATCCTGGCGGTGGCGAAATAGACGTTGCAGGGGCCGCTGCCGCCGGCCTTGCCGGCTTCGCTGATGCGGAAGGTCGCCCGCGGCCCGGCAATCACGCCGATGCCGTCGATGTATTCGACCAGCCAGCTTTGGCCGAACACGGAGGCTGCCGCCGGCTCGTCGCCCGGCGCCGCCATTTTCAGCATGATGGTCTGTGGCGCGTCACTGAGCGGGTCGATCTGGTGGCGCGTATCGGTGACGAACAGCAGCCGGTCATCGACAGTGATGCGCGCCTGCAGCGCGTAGGTCATATCAGGCCGGATCACCCGCGGATCGAAGCTGATCTCGAACTTGATCGGCACCTGGCCGACCGGCACCACCTTGCGCTCGCCGATGATTGCGGCCGGCGCGTCGGCCAGCGACACGTCGGCAAGCTGCACCGAAAGTACGGCGTTGGGCGGCAGCGCGATGCGCTCGCGATACATCACCTCGCCCTTGAGCGTTTTTTCGGCAGCAACGGAATGATCCGGAAGGGCAAGTATGCCGACGGCCAGCGGCACCAGCCCGAAGATGAAGAACTCGGCAATCCTGTCCAGCATGATCCTGCTCCCCTTCCGGCTAAGGGTTTCGCAGGATTGCGGTCAACGAATGGCGCGGGATTTATTCGGACGGCGGCTGCTTCCAGCGGCTCGCGGCCTTGTCGTCGGCCTCCTTGGCATCGACCCAGCCGCCCTCGGAACCATCGCTATGGTGTTCTTTTTTCCAGAACGGCGCCCGGGATTTTAAATAGTCCATCAGAAAATTCGCGGCCTCGAACGCCGCCTGCCGGTGGGCGGAAGCGGCCACCACCAGCACGATGTTTTCGCCGGGCGCGATCTTGCCGTGGCGATGGATCGCGGTGAGCCCCTGCAGCGGCCAGCGCTCGATTGCCTCGCCCGCGATGCGGGATATCTCGGCTTCGGCCATGCCGGGATAATGTTCGAGCTCGAGCGCCGAGAGCCTGCCTTGCTCGTCGCGGCAAAGGCCGGAGAAGGTCACCACAGCGCCTATGTCGTTGCGACCCCTGGTCAGCCTGGCGATCTCGGCGGCGACGTCGAAATCCTCTGCCTGGATGCGCACGACCGGCACCACCGAGGACATGGTTCAGCCACCGGTCATCGGCGGGAACAGCGCGATCTCGCGCGCGCCGGCGATCTTCTCGCGATGCTCGACATGTTCCTGGTTGATGGCGACGCGGATGACGTCAGGATATTGCAGCGCGTTCTCGTATTCCTCGCCGCGCGATTTCAGCCAGCGCAACAGGTCGGCGACCGTTTCGATGCCGGCCGGCAGGTCGACCTCTTCCTCCGGTCTGCCGATCCGCTCGCGCACCCAGGCGAAATAGATGAGCTTTGTCGACATTTTATTCATCCATAATGTGCTTGAGGCCGGCGCGGAAATAGTCGTAGCCGGTGTAGAGCGTCACCAGGGCGGCGATCCACAGCAGCACCAGCCCGGTCTGGGTGGTCAGCGGGAAGATCTTGTCGCCGGCGGGGCCGGCAAGCAGGAAGGCGATGGCGATCATCTGGATGGTGGTCTTCCATTTGGCGAGCTGCGTCACCGGCACCGAGACCTTCAGGGCCGCCAGATATTCGCGCAGGCCCGAGACCAGGATCTCGCGGCACAGGATGATGATCGCCGCCCATAGCGACCAGCCGGCGATGCCGGCATGGCGGTCGGTGTCGGCGGCAAGCAGCAGCAGGCAAGTGGCGACCAGCAGCTTGTCGGCGATCGGGTCGAGCATCTTGCCGATGTTGGAGGTCTGCTGCCAGGCGCGCGCCAGATAGCCGTCGAAGTAATCGGTGATCGAGGCGAGCAGGAAAATGATGAGCGCCGACCAGCGCGCGAAGTCGCTCGATTTCAGATGGCCTTCCAGGAAGAAGCACAGCACGACCAGCGGCACCGCCAGGATGCGGGCGTAGGTGAGCATGTTGGGCAGGTTGAACGCGCGCTGGGACATATTTTGGGAACTCTTTCTGCCTGCTTAGTCAAATCAGAAGCGAATGTGGGGGGTCAACAGGCCAGAATCGATTAGCCAGCCGAAATATCGGCAATAAATCTTAGCTCTCGTGAAAATGATTATAGACCAATTTCGCCACCTGCTCGGAAATGCCGTCGACCTTGACCAGGTCCTCGACGGCGGCACGGCTGACCGCCTTGGCCGTACCAAAATGCATCAGCAGCGCGCGCTTGCGGCCGGGACCGATGCCGCTGATCTCGTCGAGCGGGCTCTTGACCATCTCCTTCTTGCGGCGGGCGCGGTGCGAACCGATGGCGAAGCGATGGACCTCGTCGCGCAGCCGCTGGACGAAATAGAGCACCGGGTCGCGAACGGGCAGCGAGAATGGGGCCTTGTCCTTGACGAAGAAGCGTTCGCGGCCGGCATCGCGGTCCTGACCCTTGGCGATGCCGATGGCGACGACGCGGTCCTCGATGCCGAGATCGGCGAGGATCCTGCGCACAGCCGTCATCTGGCCCTGGCCGCCGTCGATGAGGATGACGTCGGGCCAGGCGGGGAAGCCGCCCGCGTCCTCGATATCGTCGCCCGGTTCCGTAGGGCTCGCCTCGTCCGCGCCCCCGGTTTGCGGGGCATCGCCATGTTCCTTCAACAGCCGCGAGAAGCGCCTCTGCATTACCTCGCGCATCATGCCGAAATCGTCGCCCGGCGTGATCTCGGTCGAGCGGATGTTGAATTTTCGATACTGGTTCTTCACAAAGCCTTCCGGCCCGGCGACGACCATGGCGCCGACGGCGTTGGTGCCCATGATATGCGAGTTGTCATAGACCTCGATGCGCACCGGCGGCTTTTCCAGGCCGAAGGTCTCGGCAAAGCCGTTGAGCAGCCGTGCCTGGGTCGAGGTTTCGGCGAGCCGCCGGCCGAGCGCTTCGCGCGCATTCTGCAGCGCGTTGTCGGTCAGGTCCTTCTTCTCGCCGCGCTGCGGCACCGAGATCGATACCTTGCGGCCGGCGCGGGTGGAGAGCGCCTCCGCCAGCAATTCCTGATCCTCGACGCCATGCGACAACAGGATGGTGCGCGGCGTCGGCTTGTCGTCGTAGAACTGCGCCAGGAACGACCCCAGCACCTCCGCGGCTTCGAGCGCCGGATCGGCCTTGGGAAAATAGGCGCGGTTGCCCCAGTTCTGGCCGGTGCGGAAGAAGAACACCTGGATGCAGACCTGGCCGCCCTCCTGGTGAATGGCGAAGACGTCGGCCTCGTCGACGGTCTGCGGATTGATGCCTTGATGGCTCTGCACATGCGACAGCGCCGCCAGCCTATCGCGATAGATGGCGGCGCGTTCGAAATCGAGGTTCTCCGAAGCCTGCTGCATGGCAGCGGAGATCTCCGTCTTCACCTTCTGGCTGCGGCCGGAGAGAAAATCCTTCGCCTCGGAGACAAGCCTTGCATAATCGCCGTGCGGGATTTCGCCGGTGCACGGACCGGCGCAGCGCTTGATCTGGAACAAAAGACAAGGCCGGGTGCGGTTCTCGTAGAAGGAGTCGGTGCAGCTCCTGAGCAGGAAGGCGCGCTGCAGCGAATTGATGGTGCGGCCGACGGCGCCGGCCGAGGCGAAGGGGCCGAAATAGTCGCCCTTGCGCGCGCGCGCGCCGCGATGCTTGTAGATGCCGGGCGAGACATGGTCGCCGGTCAACAGGATATAGGGGAACGACTTGTCGTCGCGCATCAGCACGTTGAAGCGTGGCCGCAAGCGCTTGATGAGGTTGGCTTCAAGCAGCAGCGCTTCGATCTCGGTGCGGGTGACGACGAACTCCATCGTCGACGTCTCGCGCACCATGCGGCCGATCCGGCTGGTGTGGAACCGGCCTTGCGCGTAGCTGGTGACCCGCTTCTTCAGGCTGCGTGCCTTGCCGACATAGAGCACGTCGCCGGCGGCATTCATCATGCGGTAGACGCCGGGCGCATTGGGCAGCCGCTTGACCAGCGTCTGGATCACCTCGGCGCCGACCATGCCGTCGGCGTCGCCGGCATGCGGGGTCCAGTCGATGGCGGTGAAGGTAACGTCCGGACCGCTGGCTGCAGGTTCGACGACCTCCTCGGCCGCCTCGTCCTCGAGGTCGATTTCGGGCGGCAGGTCGTCGGCGCCGCCGCGCGTTTTTTGTTTCTGGTCCATGGGGGTCATTCCGTCATGCCTGTCACATCGGGCGTCTGCCATGCAAGATGCTGGCCGCCGTCAAGCGCGATCATCTGGCCGGTGACCGAGCGTGCCGCCCAGAGATAACGGATAGTGGCACCGAATTCCGGCAATTCCGGGCCGCGTTTCAGGATCAGGCCGGCAATCTGGGCATCGAAATCGCTGTCGTGCTGGCGCGTGTTCTTCAAGGTCGGGCCAGGACCAATGGCGTTGACACGGATGCGGGGACCCAGCGCCTGCGCCATCATCTCGGTCGCTGCCCACAAGGTCGACTTCGACAGCGCATAGGAGAAATAACGCGGTGTCGGCCGCCAGACGCGCTGATCGATCATGTTGACGATCAGCCCCTCACTGTTCTGCGGCAAGGCCCGGGCGAAAGTCTGCGCCAACAGCGCCGGCGTCTTGACATGCACGGCGAAATGGCGATCCCAGGCCGGCCAGTCGAAATCCTCAACGCTGTCGTGCTCGAACAGCGAGGCGTTGTTGACCAGCAGCGACACCGGCCCGAGTGCCGCCGCCGCGCGGCCGACTAGGTCGCCGACGGCGTCCATGTCGGTCAGGTCGGCAGCAAGCACGGCGGCCCGGCCATGTCGACCAAAATGACCACTGTTGATTTCGGCCGCCAGTGCCTCCGCCTCGGCCAGCGAGCGATTGCAGTGGATGGCGACGGCAAAACCATGCGCGGCAAGATCCTCGACGATCGCCCTGCCGATCCGCTTCGCCCCGCCCGTCACCAGTGCCGTCGTGGCGACCTTGCTCATCTGTCAATCCTTAGTCCGATGCCGATTCCGACCTGCCGAGATCCCTGCCGAGATCGCGCCGGCAAATTATGGCCCGCCAAGCGTTAAATACCATTTCCACCTGGGGCAGGATTGTGGCAAAGTGGCCCGGTGGGCGTTCTGGCTCGGCCGGAATTCGGGCCGGCCCGACAGCAATATAGGGCGCTGGAGCCCTTACACCAAGCCGTGTGCAGTGCAGCACGGCGAACCTGCTGACATTCGCTGTTGCGAAGATGCAACGTCAAGGTTCTGCCTCATTCGTGCCAGGGAATGACCCAAGTTCAGGTTCGCTTCAGCCGCATTTCGACACGACATTTGCAACCGTTGAACGCCGGATCCGTTTCATCCCCCGGACGGGTTGAGGGCGCTCATGAAAAACAAGCCTGTGTCCTGTGGCTTAAGGAGTAAAGAACAATGCAAGCCAATCTCAAATTTGCGCGACCGCTCGCGGTGGCGTTTGGGCTGTTCGCCCTCGGCGGAACCGCCTATGCCGCGGACGTGGTTCAGGAAGAGCCGCCGGCACCCGCCCCGATTGCAGAACTTCCGGTGGCGTCCTGGGCCGGTCCCTATGCCGGTGTGAGCGTCGGTTACGGCTTCAGCGGCCACGCCAAAGCCAAAGACATTGGTGTCGACGTCGACACCAATGGTTTTGTCGGCGGCGTCTTCGGCGGCTATAACTGGCAGCAGGAGAACTTCGTCTACGGTGCCGAAGCCGATATCGGCTACAACGGCGTCAAGGGCGACGATGCCGGCATTGAGGCCAAGGGTGGCTTCGAGGGTTCGCTGCGTGCCCGCCTCGGCTACGCTGTCACCCCGGAAATCCTGCTCTACGGCACCGCCGGTGGCGCGCTGAAGAACCAGAAGATAGAAGCCGCCGGCTTCAGCGACACCAACACCCAGTTTGGCTGGACAGCCGGCGTCGGTACCGACATCAAGATCACCGACAATGTGTTCGGCCGTGTCGAGTACCGCTACACGGACTTCGGCAGCAAGGACTTCGACGGTATCGGCAAGGTCAAGTCGACCGACAATCGCGTCACTTTCGGCGTCGGTATGAAGTTCTAAGTCGTCCAAGCCACGACACGAAAAAGCCGGGCCTCGCGCCCGGCTTTTTTTGTGGCACCGGTTGAGACCGCTTGCCCTCAAGCCGGGATGGCGGGCTTCAGCTCCGGGAACTTCTCGTCGAAGCGTGCCGCCCAGCGCGTCAGCCGGCCGCGGCCCTTTTCCCATTTTCCGGCGAAGCGCAGCGAGAGATAGCCGAGGCAGGCGCGCAGCGCGATCTGGCCGACGGTGATTTTCTTCGGCAGCTTCGGCGGGTTGGCGTTGAGCAGATCGAGCGCGGCCGAAACCTTCGTCCACTGGCGCTCGAGCCAAGGCTGGTAGACCATCTCTTCCGGCCGCGTGCGGCGCTCATAGACCATCGACAGTGCGCAGTCGCAGATGCCGTCGGCCAATGCCTCCAGCACCTCCGCCTCAAGGCGCTTGTCGGAATTACGCGGAAACAATGCGTTCTTCGATATCCGGTTGAGATGCTGGGTGATGGCGCGGCTGTCCTGGACCGAGCGGCCGTCATCGAGCACCAGGACCGGGATCTTGCCGAGCGGATTGGCGCCGATCAGTTCGGCCGGCCTTTCCTCGGTCTTTATCGGCACGAGCTCGACCGCAATGCCGGCATGAAGTGCTGCCATGCGCACCTTGGAACTGTAGGGAGAAGTTGACGCGTAGAGCAGTCTGGGCATTGTCGATTCCTGTTTGCCGGCTAGAGTTCCGTATGCCCTGTTGGACGCGCAGAAGGACGCGGTAGCATTGTGACTTCGCGCATGACCCTCACCGAAAATCGATTCCGACAGCGGCTCGTGCGTGGGCACTGTTGACCGATCATGCAGGGTTCATCAACGGCCAGAGGCGGAAACCGCGCCGCCAGCGTGCAACCATCGTCTCGACATCAATCTGGATGCGATGGGCCGCAGTGCGGCGGCGGACGCGAGCAGGTGGGACAATCCAAATCCGATCAGCTCCAAACTCGGCCTTGCATCGAAGCTTGGTCTTTGGCAGCCAAGAAGATCCACCGGACTTCGCCGCATGGCGAAGTCCTGGGAGCTGCGAAAAGACGTCTTCCTCCCGCCTCCTTCTTGTCCTGCCCGATGTCACCAGCAAGCGAGGCGCCTGTCGGGCATTCCGCCCTGGCCGTCTTGAGTACTATCCCCGGCGGCAGCAGGGCGGCGACTACTTCTTGGCCTTCGCCTTTGCGGGCGCTGCCTTCGGCTTGGCCGCGGGCGCTGCTTTCTTTACTGCTGCAGCCGATTTCGCGGCGGCGGCCTTTGCCGGTGCTGCCTTCTTCGCAGCGGGCTTCGCCGCGGCCTTTGCAGCCGGCTTCTTGGCCGGTGCCGCCTTCTTTACCGGTGCAGCCTTGGCCGGTGCTGCTTTTGCCTTGGCAGGTGCTGCTTTCTTCACGGCCGGTTTTGCCGTGGCCTTGGCGGCCGGCTTTTTGGCCGGCGCTGCTTTTGCCTTAGGGGCGGCTGCCTTCGCTTTGGCAGCGGGTGCTGCTTTCTTCACAGCAGTTGCGGCCTTTGCCGCGGCCGCTTTTGCTGGTGCTTTCTTTGCCGGTGACTTTGCCGGTGCCTTGGATGCCGGCGCTTTGGATGACTGCTTAGCCATATCATGCCCCTTCCGTTGTGCCGACGGCCGTTATTGACCCGGCGCGCATTGCATATCTGACTCGCGGCTTGCTAGCCAGCGAAGCATTAGAATGATTTTTGCAGCTTAAGTTTCCGTTACAGCGAGCGCGCGACCATTTTATCGGCGCAAGAATCGGCTGCGAATCTTTGTGTCCCGCAGCGAAGTTCTGCGACAGAAATTCTGGTCGCTCTATCTCGACCGGTCTTCTCGTCAAGCTCAGGACCTTTTCGACCAGCTTTGCGCTTCAACGCCCAACGCTCAGCACGAACATTGTCAAGAGCGAAGGCGGTCGCCCGCCTCGTCTTGTCCGAAACGATAAACTACAGGTAAGTAGGAAGCAACGCGACGAACACGCCGCTGCACTATCTTGCACGGCGCGATGAAAATAAGTAGATAGCTCGCATTTCTGAAGGACAGGATATCGCGCGACGACGGCGTGTCGGAGAGCAGGATGCACCCTTCTTCACTGCGGCGGCAGCCGCAGCGAAGTACAACCGCGGTCAGAATTTTACTAGTAATACCAGCATCTTCGTCGCTATCGGTGCACACGAATACAACGGCTTTGCAGGGCCCTTGCGATGAGACGGCTTGCAAAACAATCGACGAGAGCGCCGAGGCTTGGTGTCCTTTTTCTGAAATACGAGTATGTTGTTTATATTTTCAGGAGAATGGGCGGGGCGTGTCTACTCGCATTGCAAAACCGGATCCGCGCATGCGCAAGCAGCCGCGCCAGGCGCGTTCCAGGGCAACCGTCGAGGCGATCATCGAGGCGGCGGCTCATGTTCTGAGCGGGCTGGGCTGGGCCGGCTTCACCACCAACAAGGTGGCCGAGACGGCAGGTGTGAGCATCGGCACGCTCTACCAGTATTTTCCCGACAAGCTTTCGCTGCTCGCAGCCGTCCGGCACCGTCACTTCGATCATGTGCTGTCGGTCATTCGCGATTCGGCGGAAGACCAAAAGCCGCTCAGGAAATTCGCGCAGGAGCTGGTGCGCGGCATGATCGCGGCGCACAGCATTCACCCGACACTACACCAGGTGCTGCTCGACGAGGCGCCGGGCGATCGCGGCTCCAGGGCCGCCCATGCTTCGTTCCAGGCACAATACCTCAATCACTATGCGACTGCTGTCGCCACTTATCGCAAGCCAAGGAAAGGCGCCGACACGGAGACCGTGGCGCGCGTGCTGTCGTCGGCGATCGAAGGTGTGATCCACAACGCGGCACGCCGGAACATGCTCGCCGCGCCGGAGCTGCAAAAGCAACTCATCGAACTGATCTGCGCCTACCTATCGGGCGCGGGCCGCAACGGTCGATAGCGCAGGGACGCGGAAGTCGGGGATTTCTGGACGTCGGACTCAAACCCGGCTCATGAGATGCGGCAAGGCCGAAGCCAGCAATGCTGCACCTGATGCGGCCAAGAGCGTGAGGACGATCTTTCGAAAAGTCGCCTCGCTAACGCCGACGTAGAGTCTCGCTCCAAGTAGTGTCGGTATCAACATCGCCGGCGCGACGATGGCAAACATCGGCAGCATTTCGAGCTTGATCTTTCCGGCCGCAAGATAGGCGGCCATCGTCATGGAGAGGGTCACAAGGTTGAAATTCTGGATGACAATGCGCTGCCTGTCCTTTTCCCATTGGCGCAGCACGCACCACAGCGTTGGAACCGGGCCGGTGAAGCCGCCAAGTCCACCCATGATGCCGCCGACCAGACCTATTGCACCGTCTGCAACAGGACCCCCGACCGTGATGGGAGGGAGGCGACGCGCAAAGAGCATCGTGGGACACCAAACGACCAGCAGCGCGCCGAAGACCAGCTTGAACAACTGCACATCCAGCAAGGGCAGGATGGCGACACCGACCGGAATCCCTATGGTCCCGCCGATCAGGAAGGGCAGCAGAAGCTTGAGGTCGAAACCCCGGCGGACGGTGATGGCGGCGATGATCTGACCGGTGAGCGCCCCAAAGACCGCCATGGCAGCAGCAAGCTGGGGCTCCACGGTCCAAACCCAAAACGACATGGCAACCAGGCTGAACGCGAACCCGGACAGCCCCTGGACGAAGCCTGCAACGACCGCGCCGAGAACAACAACGTAGACAAGCGAATCCATGTAGTTCTGTTTCCCGCAGACTCGTGACAGCAGATCGCGCTTCCCGCGCATGCCGCGCCGCGTGGAAACGGTGACGGTCCATCAGGTGGCCAGTGTTAAAACGTCGGAATCAGCGAGAGCGCGATCAGCGCAGGACGCGGCAGCGGCCGTTGTAGACCATCCAGCGGTCGAAGCCCGAGACGCAGAATTCGACATTGTCGCCGATCGAGGCAAAGCCCTGACCTTCTTCGATCAGGTACCAGATGGTGCGGGCGCGGCCGTCGGAGAGGCTGACGGTGGCGCCGCAATATCGGCGGCCGATCGGCCAGATGTCGTCGGCCGGCAGATAACGATGCTGGTGGATACGCTGGAAGTCGACGATCTGCACATCGGGCAGATGCGGCACGTGATGCACCTGATAGGAGAAGCGGTCGGTGATCTTGTTCAGGACCCAGGCCTCGCCGCAGACGCCGCTATCCTCGTCGGTATAGATTGCAAGGTCGGCCGCCTGGACTGCCTGGGTGACGCCAAGAGGCGCGGCCAGCGGCGTGCAAAGGGCAAGCAGTGCGGCAAGGGCGGATTGGGCGAAGCGAGTCATGGCAGCCTCTCAAGGTCGACTGCGCGCACTGTGCGGATTCGCTGACGCCCGGTCAAGCGGTTGTAGCGGCCATAGTTGCGGTGACGATGGTTGCGCTGACAAAAAGGCAGGGCCGCACCTCAACCTACTCTCCCGCCAGCCAGTCCAGCGTCCAATGCGACGGCTGCTCGGCCGCAAGCAGCCGGTGCAGCGCCGCCAGCAGCGTCCGTAACTCGCCCTCCAGCGTGAAGGGCGGATTGACCACCACCACGCCGCAGCCGTCGAGGCTCGGCTCGACGGAGGCCGGCCTGATCTCAAAGCCGATATCGAGCAGCTTGGGAATGCCCGTGTGCTTCAGCGCCTTGCGGAAGGCGGCGACCGCCCTGCGGTCCTTGAGCGGATACCACAGCGCGTAAATCCCTCCCGGCCAGCGCCGATGGGCTCTTTGCAGCCCTTCGACCAAGCGACCGAACTCACCCTCTTCCTCGAAGGGCGGATCGATGAGCACGAGGCCGCGCTTTTCCTTTGGCGGCAGATGCGCGCCGAGCGCCAGCCAGCCGTCGAGCTCGATCACCCGGGTCTGGAAGTCGCCGTCGAACAGCGCCTTCAGCCGGGCAGCATCCTTAGGGTGCAGTTCGACCACCGACAGCCGGTCCCGCTTGCGCATCAGGTGCCGGGCGATCAGCGGCGAACCTGGGTATTTTTTGACGCCGCCGTCCGGATTGAGCGAACGGACAGCTTCAAGATACGGCGCCAGCAGTGCTGCCGCCGGCGCATCGAGGGCCGCATCGACCAGCCGGCCGATGCCGCCTTGCCATTCGCCGGTCTTTTGCGCTTCGGTCGAGGACAGATCGTAACGGCCGATCCCGGCATGGGTGTCGATGACCCGAAACGCCTTGTCCTTCTGCTTCAGATATTCGATCAGCCGGCTGAGCACGACATGCTTGACGACATCGGCGAAGTTCCCGGCATGGTAGGCGTGGCGATAGTTCAATTGGAGCCCCTACCCCAGCGCGGCGGCGGCTGCGAGTTCGGATTTTCCGGCCGGCGCCCGCCGAAACGGAATGCCAGCACCAGCCCGACCAGGCCGGCCGCCATCAGGGAAAAACCGACCGGGCGCGCCCGGCGGTCGACCTCGCCGGCAGCCGAGCGCAGGACGAGATCGACGGCCCGCACCGGAATGCCCTCTGCGTCGCCCGGACCGACGGTGAAGATGTAGGAACCGGGGGTAACGGTCGGGATCAGGCCGGCCTCGTCGCGAAAGATCCTGTCCGGCAACTGCGGACTGACCTGGCGCGGATTGTCGGAGTGATTGAACTGCAGCGTCGAGGCGAGCACCGTCCTGCCGCCGGTGCCGGCAGTGAGGGTCAACACGGTGCGCTGCTGCGAGGCAATACGCTCGGCTCTCGCCGTAAGATCGACCAGCACGCGTAGCGGCCCGTCGCGTGCGCTCAAGGGCACCGTCACCGGCTTGAACCGGCCTTGGTCGTAAACCCGCCAGGTGCCGATCTCGCGGCCGGAGAAATTGGTCATCGCCCAGGGATAGACGACGCCGATGCCGGTACCGATGAGCAGAATCAGGGCGAACAGAGAGCGCATGAGGTCAAGACCCGGTGTTCGGCGTGGTGGTGCCGTCGCGGGCGCGCTCCATTTCGTCGAGGAGCATGTCAAGGCCGAGGTCAAACGTCCGGTCGAATTCGGCGGTGCCGAAATAACGCCCGGCCGCAGCTACTTTTGGAAAATCCCGCGCCAGTTGCTCGTCGCTGACGGTGGTCACGGCCGAAGGCCCCTTCGAATAGCCGGCAGTCTCGTCGAGGATGGCACCCATCAGATAATAGCCGGCGGTGCGGAACAGCCGCGCACCAAGTTCCGGTCCGAAGCCGCCGGCCTCGAACAGGCCGAGGATGCCGTTCAGCCACGCAAGGCAGGTCGGCGAGTTCATCCGGTAGGTGACGAAGAAGCTGGCGAAGGCCGGGTGCTCACGCGCGACGCGGCGGAAATCCTGCACGGCGCTGCGCAATCTTTGCCGCCAGGGCAAATCCGCGTCGGGCATTTCGAGGGAGCCTATCAGCCGATCCACCAAGGCTTCGAAGAGATGTGCCGCCGAAGGAAAGTGGTGGTAGATGCTCATGGCCTCGCAGCCGAGTGCAGTCGCCAGCTTGCGCATCGAAAAACCGGCGAGGCCCTCGCTCTCGATCACCTTCAAAGCGGCATCCTCGATCATCTCGCGAGACAGCCGGCCGCGCGGTCGCTTTTTTTTGATCGATGTGTCCATGGCGCTGCTTGACAACTTACACTGTAAGGTTCATTTTCGATATTACCTTACATCGTAAGGCTAACAAAGACCAGAGGAGAACATGATGCCTGTGTATCGTACTCGTTCATCAAAGCATTCTTCCATCCGCCATGCCTGCCTGCTCGCCGCCGCCTGTGTGCTGACGCTGGCTGCAGCCCCTTCTTATGCCGATGAGTATGAGGCAACCGTCAAGGACATCCAGTCGACCATGGGCGGGATTCCCGGCTTCCTAAAGCAGTTCCCGAAAGCCGGTCTGCCCGGTGCATGGGCCGAGGTCAAGGCCATCCAGCTCAGCGACAAGACGGCGCTGCCGCCGAAGGTCAAGTCGCTGATCTCGCTGGCGGTGGGAGCGCAGATCCCGTGCAACTACTGCATCTGGTCGGACACAGAGGACGCCAAGCGCGCCGGCGCCACCGACGAGGAGATCCAGGAGGCGGTCGCCGTTTCAGCGCTGACCCGCCATTGGAGCACCATCTTCAACGGCATGCAGGTCGATTTCGATACATTCAAAAAGGAGATGGGCGGGCAGTAATGCTTTCGTTTTTATCAAAGCGGGATGCGTTCAAACTGAATTAGCCATCCCGCTCCGACCGTTTGCGTGATCCGCCAGCACCTCGTTGATGACCCCCCAGGATTTTTCCGCCTCGCGCTGGTTGCCGTCATAACCCGAAGCGACGATCAGCGCCTTCCACAACGCCCAGCCGCGAGCGCGCGCCCAGCTGTGCTCGTCAAGGGCGATGGCGTCGCGGAACGCCTGGCGGCTCTCGTCGTAAAATTCCGTCCACGCGATCACCAGGTCACAGGCAGGATCGCCGATAGCCGAACTGCCGAAATCGACGACCGCGCAGAGCTTGCCATCTTCGACGAGCAGATTGCCCGAGGCGACGTCGCCATGGACCCAGACCGGCGGCCTTTGCCATCGCGAGGCAAGGGCCGTCGCCCACACCGCCTCGGCCGCGGCCTCGTCGATGCGGCCGCCGAGCGCCGAGAGCGCGGCTCGGATCTCGGCGTCGTAGACCGAAAGCCGGCCACCGCGGTGGAAATTATGCTGCCCTGCCGGTGGCCCATCGGCAGCGTCGATCCGGTAGAGCGCAACCAGAAAGCCGGCCAGCGAACGGGCGAACTCACTGAGATCGGCAATCAGTTCACCAGCCGCCGGACTGCCGCCAAGCCAGCGATAGACGGACCAAGGCCATGGATAGCCTTCCCCGGGCGCGCCTTTGGCCAGCGGCACGGGTATCGGTAGAGGCAGATGAGGCGCCAGGCGGGGCAGCCAGCGATGCTCCTTCTCGACTTGGGCAACATAGGCGGCAGCGCTCGGCAGCCGCACCGACATGCGATCGCCCAGCCGAAACGTGCGGTTGTCCCAGCCGCCAGGCTCGACCGGCTCTACCGGCAGGTCCGCCCATTCGGGGAACTGCGCGGCAATCAGCCGGCGAACAAGTGCCGCATTTATCGACATGCCTGGAGTTCGTTCATCGGGCGGCATCGGGCTTGCTCAGATCTTCTGGATAGCCGGCGGTCCATCTTTTTGTCGTCGCGCTCTTGCGGCGCCAATGATTCCACTTGGCTGCAAATGTTCTAAGCCTTGCGCTCCCAGCGCCGGTCGGGCGTTTGCTGCCAGTAGGTCACGGTGTGGCCGGCCTCCTTCATAGTCTTCCAGTGCGTGCGTGCCGCCTCTAGCTGGGCTGCATCGTGGCCGTCGAACAGGAACACGGCGCGCTGGTAGCCCCCAAGCTCCGGCGGCACCGCCCCATCGACCAGGAAGCGTATCTGCGCCTGGTTCGGATTGTCATGGCCGACGGTCAGAAGCACCGGCTGCTCAGCGGAATGGGCTTCGCGATCCGTCGCGTGGGCCAGGAACGAATCGTCCCGGAAAGTCCACAGATGCTGGTCCAGCGCGTCGCGCCGCTCCTCGGTGCCGGTCTGCACCACGGCGCGCCAACCGCGATCGATGCTGCGCTCCAGAAGGCCGGGCAGCGCATCCTCCAGCGTCGATTCGGTCAGGTGATAAAACAGAATCTCGGCCATGCGTTCAGTCTACATTGTCGAAGTCCCGCCGCAGCCGCTCATTGCTCGTAATGATCGCGCAGCAGCCGGTCGAGCAGCCTGACGCCGAAGCCGGAAGCCCATGACTGGTTGATCTCGTTGGAGGGCGCGCCGATCGCGGTGCCGGCAATGTCGAGATGCGCCCAGGGCGTGTCCTTGACGAAGCGCTGCAGGAACTGCGCGGCGATGATGGCGCCGCCATGGCGGCCGCCGATGTTCTTCATGTCAGCATTCTTGGAATCGATCAGCTTGTCGTATTCGGCGCCGAGCGGCATACGCCACACCCGCTCCTGCGTCGCCTGTCCGGCCGCCGTCAGCCGGTCCGCCAACTCGTCATTGTTGGAGAACAGGCCGGCATAATGCTGGCCGAGCGCGACCATGATGGCGCCGGTCAGGGTCGCCAGATTGATCATGAATTTGGGCTGGAAGCGGTCGTTGCAGTACCACAGCGCATCGGCCAGCACCAGGCGGCCCTCGGCGTCGGTATTGAGCACTTCGATGGTCTGGCCCGACATTGAGGTGACGATGTCCCCGGGTCGCTGAGCGTGGCCGTCGACGGCGTTTTCGACCAGCCCGACGATGCCAACGACATTGACCTTCGCCTTACGCGCGGCCAGCGCGTGCATCAGCCCGGTGACGGCAGCAGCGCCGCCCATGTCGCCCTTCATGTCCTCCATCCCGGAGGCCGGCTTGATCGAATTGCCGCCGGTGTCGAAGGTGACGCCCTTGCCGACGAAGGCGACCGGGCTTTCCTTGGCCTTGCCGCCGTCCCACCGCATGACCGCGATGCGGGCGCCGCGCGGCGAGCCCTGCGCTACGCCCAGCAGCGAGCCCATGCCTAACTTCTTCATTTCCTTCTCGGCCAGGATCTCGACCGTGACGCCGAGCGCCTCCAGTTCGGCGATGCGGGCGGCGAATTCCACCGGTCCCAAAACATTGGCCGGTTCATTGACCAAATCGCGCGCCAACAAGACGCCGTCGATCACCGCCGCTTCATCGGCGAAGGCCTTCTTTGCAGCTGCCGGATCGGCGGTGTGAATAGTCACCTTGACCGGCTTTTTTGGCTCGCGCTTGTCGTCACCATTGTTCTTTTTGGTCTTATACTTGTCGAAAGAATAGCTGCGCAGCAGGATGCCTGCTGCAAGCTGAACGGCTTGCCTGCCGCTGACGGTGGCGCCGGGAAGATCGAGCACGACGGCCACTTCGGTTGCCTTGCGAAAGGACGCGGCAATCGTGCCGCCGAGCTTCAGCCAACCGTAATCATCGAGATTGGAGCCCTTGCCGGCACCGACCGCCACCAGCCGCTCGAGCGATGTCCCTTCCGGTGCCAGCACTTCGACCATGCTGGCGAATTTGCCGGTGAAGTCGGCGACCGGAAAAGCCCGCTCGAGGGTCTTTGCCGGATCGCAAGCCGTGGCGGCATCGCCGAGGCCGCCCTCGTCGGCCGCCAGAACGAAAACGCTGCCCTTTTTGGGCGCGGCGAATTTGGCGAAGGCGATCGAGGGTCTCGAATTCATGATGTCCTGCTTTCGGGAAGTGCGTTGGATTATCGCGGGAGGCGTTCGATTGGGCGGATCGGACCGAAGGTGCTGTGTTGTTGCGTTAGTGAACGGCGGGTTGAAACAGCTCGATGACATTGCCCGATGGGTTTTCGAGCAGGGTCTGGGAACCGCCGACGCCCGTTATGATATCGTTGCGAAAGACAAGTCCAGCACTCTTGAGACGCGCAACCTCTTCTTTCAGGTCCGGCACCACCAACAGGATGCGGTTCCAGCCTCCCGGAACCGGCCGCCGGCCATCCGGCATAGCCCGTGCACCCGAACTGCCGGATCCGCTTAGAAGGAGCCGTAAAGCGCCGCGTGTGACGGATGCAAAAGCCGGTCGCGCGTCCTGTTCGACGGCGAAGTCCAGATGTCCACAGTAGAAGTCGATCGAGGCGGCGACATCATCGACCATGTAGCGAATGCTGACTGGCGTCATGGTCATCGACCTTTCGGTTCGAGCACGTTGCGACAAGGCGTGTCGATTGCGGGCGGAACAGTCGGCATAGTCCTGCTCATTATCGCTGCTTGACAATCCGCGCCGCTATCGCCCTGGCCTGAATGCGGGCGTTGGCGAAACAGCCGCGAATGCTCGGCCACATGCCGGTAAACCACAGACCGGGCAATTTCGGATCGGCATCGCCGCCGTTGAAAAGCGGAACGCCCTTGCCGTCAAGAACGCCGAGCTTGCCGACCATCTGCTCCAGCCCGGTGCGGTAGCCTGTCGCCGCGATGACTATGTCGGGCGTAACCAGATCGCTATTGCCGAGGAAGACGCCATCGCGGGTAAATTCGCGGACCTGCGGCAGCACCACGATCTTGCCGGCCTTGATGGCGCGGACGGCGCCATCGTCGGTGGCGATCGCAGTGTAATCGGCGCCCAGGCGGCTCGCGCCTCCCGCAGATGCAGGCGGCAGGCCGAATTTCGTCAGGTCGCCGAAAACCAGGCGCTGGGTTGTCGCCATCACCGCATCGGCAATCCGCACCGGCAAGCGCGCTATTAACGGCGAAAGCCTGTGGACGGCGACCTTGCCGATGCGTTTCGGCAGCAGCGACGGACCGTTGCGAGCCGACAGCCAGATGCTTTTGGTGTTTGCATCCGCAAGATGGTTGAGCACGTCGAACCCCGAATTGCCGGCACCAACCACCAGCACCTTTTTGCCGGCATAGTCCTTCGCCTCGCCAAAATCGGCCGAATGGATAATCCGGCCGCCAAAATCGTTCATGCCTTTCCACGCGGGTACAAACGGCTGCCGATCGCGCCCGGTAGCGACGACGACATGGCGCGCCAGACGACGTCCGGCGTTGGTCCGCACGGTCCAGTGATCGCCATGGAACGTGACCTCTTCAACGGCAACGCCGAATATGACCGGCAGACCATGCGCCTGGCTGAAATCGGCCAGATGGCGAATAACGGCAGATTTATGGGGAAAAGCCGGGGTGCCTGCGGGATAGTCGACGCCAGGCAGTGTCGAAAGATCGCGATGCGAATTGAGATGCAGCCGTTGGTGCCGCCGATGCCAGGGTTCGGCAAGCCGGCTCTCCTTTTCCAGGACGAGTGTCGGTAGGCCGGCCTTCATCAAGGCGTGGGCGGCGGCAAGGCCGGCCGCGCCGGCACCGACCACGATCGCGCCGTCAAAGACCGCTTCCCGACCGATTTGACTGCGTAATTTTTCTGCTTCCATGCTGGGGCTCAACATATCCTGACCCGTCCTATCACGCCGCGGCGGTCGCGACCGGCGCGACATTTGGTCGTTTTGACGTATTTGACAAGACTTTGGCCGAAATCGCTCCCATATGCGATATTGAACTATCCACGATTCGTCGCGGCACGGCCCCGCTTCCCGCCGCAACCTGTTGTTAACCAACAATGTTCGCCCTTTCTTATCCATTGACGCCGACACTCCGGCCCAGCGGAATTTGCGATGCGGGATAGAACCCAGATCGAACCGCCAAAGTGAGCCAGTTGTGCAGCCGGCGCCGGACGACTACCTTGTTCCGAGGCATGATGCCGTTCGAAACCGCCGAGAAAAGCTTTCATGAAGGTCGTTGAACGTTACATCATGCGCCGTGCTTTCGCGGTATTCGCGCTGGCGCTCGTCTGGACGCTTGCGATCGTCTGGACGACTCAGGTTCTCGCCCGCATCGACCTCGTCACCGATAGCGGTCAGTCGGCCCTCACCTTCTTCGAAGTCGCAGCGCTGATCATCCCGACAATCGTTCCGATCGTCGTGCCGTTCGCCTTGGTGGTCGCTGTCGCCCAGATCCTCAGCGTGATGAATTCGGATTCGGAGCTCGCCGTCATCAATGCCGCCGGTGCTTCACGCTGGACCATGGTCAGGCCGATCATGCTTCTGGCGCTCGCAGCCAGCGTTTTTTCCTTTGCCGTCGACAATGGCGTCGATCCTTACGCACGCCAGAAGAACCGGGAGTTGATTGCGTCGTCGCGTGCCGATCTGTTGTCGTTGATCATTCAGGAAGGCACCTTCCGCAAGATCGATGACGGCCTGTTCCTGCAGGTTGGCGAACGGCTTCCCGACAATCGCCTCGGCGGCATTTTCGTCGCCGATTCGCGCGAAGAAGGCGTCAATCTTGTCTATTACGCGAAGACCGGCAGCATCATCGAACGCGGCGACGAGAAGGTGTTGATGATGCATGACGGCGTCATCCATCGCAAAACCATGACCGGCGACCTCTCGGTGATCCGCTTCACCTCCTATGCCTTCGACCTGTCCGCTTTCATGTCGGCCTCATCCGACATCCTGCTTTTGCCGAAGGACCGGACGACCCAGTATCTGCTCAATCCCAGTCCGAACGACAAGATGTACCAGCAAAAGCCGAACAGGTACCTGGCCGAGCTCAACCAGCGTTTTTCCGAGTGGTCCTATTCGCTCGTCTTCGCGCTGATCGCGCTCGCGGTCGCCGGAGATGCACGCTCACATCGCGAGGCGCGGGTGCACCCGCTGATCACGGCAATCGCGATTGCGCTATTCGTGCGCTGGCTCGGGTTTTTTGCCGCCGGCAAGGCCGACAAGGTGCCGCAATATGCCTATGTGGTCTACGGCGTCCCGATCGTGGCGTCGGCGATCGCCATCTGGTTCATCATTTCCAACCGGACCATGGAATTGCCGGTTGCCTGGGCCGATTGGATAACCAATCTTGCCGGCCGCTTCAATGACGGCTGGAACGCCATCAAGCTCCGCTTTGCCAGGCGTGGCGCATCCGGACAGGGAGCCGGCTGATGGGCTGGACTCTGGGTCGCTACTTCTTCTTTCGCTATGTGACGATCACCATCTGGTTCTTCATCGGCCTTTTGGCGCTGGTGTTCCTGATCGATTTCACCGAGCTTTCCGGCCGCACGACCGGCGTGCCGGGCTTCACCTACGCAACTGCGTTCGCCATTTCGGGGCTAAGGATGCCGATGATCATGCTGCAGACGGTGCCGTTCGTCGGCCTGTTCTCGGCGATGGCGACGTTGGTATCGCTCAATCGCAAATATGAATTGGTCATCGCCCGTTCCGCCGGCGTGTCTGCATGGCAGTTCCTGCTGCCATGCTGCATCGGGGCGCTGCTGTTTGGAGCCTTGTCGGTTGGCGTCATCAATCCGATAGCCGCGCACGCCTATTCCTGGTCCGAGGAGATCGAGACCCAGCTCCGTTCGGGCAAGTCGAACAGCGTCTCGGCCGATGCCGCGCCCTGGATCAGGCAAAAAACCAACTCCGGCGACACCATCATCGGCGCGCGCGCCATTCTCAACCAAGGCCTGGAGATGGCCGACGCGGTCTTCTTCAGCTTCAGCCCGCAAGGCGACATCATCGAGCGCAAGGATGCGGCGCGCGCCTTTTTGCGGGACGGCTACTGGGATTTGCAGGACGTCAAGGTGTTCCGGGACGGCACCATCCAGTCGTTACCCAGCGATCGGCTGCCGACCAATCTCAAGCCGGAATTCGTGCAAGAGCGGTTGGCGCGCCCCGAGACCATTCCCTTCTACGATCTGCCCGGCAAGATCGAGGTGGCCCGCTCTTTCGGCCTCAAGGCAAATGCCTTCGCCATGCAGTTCAATTCGCTGATTGCGCTGCCATTCCTGCTTGTCGCGATGACGCTGATTGCGGCAACGGTATCGATGCGATTTGCGAGGATGGGGCAGTCGGCAACGATGATTCTGGGTGGCATCGTGGCCGGCTTTCTGCTTTATGTCGTTTCGGTGCTGGTCAAGGCATTCGGCGTAGCGGGATTCGTACCCACGGCCGTAGCGGCTTGGGTCCCGGTTGTCGTGGCTATGTTCTTCGGGGTGACATTCCTGCTATACAAGGAAGACGGCTAGTGAGGGAGGCGGTTTTGCGCAGCCATAGGCACGCCGGTTTGGCACGCCTCTCTGCGGCGAGCGCCTTGGCATGCCTGCTTGCCAGCGTCGCCCCGACTGCTCCGGCTTTTGCCCAGGACGTCAGTGACCTGGCAACGAAGGTGCCGAGCGGCACGCAGATGCTGCTGGCAGCCGATACGCTGGTCTACGACAACGACAAGCAGACCGTGACGGCCGTCGGTGGCGTCCAGATCGACTATGGCGGCAACCGTCTCGTCGCCCAGCGGGTCGAATACAACCGCAACACCAAACGCCTCGTCGCCAGCGGCAATGTCGAGCTCGTCAATAGCGACGGCACCAAGATTTATTCGCAGCATGCCGACATCACCGACGATTTCGCCGACGGCTTCGTCAACGCGTTGCGGGTCGAGACCATAGACAAGGCCTATTTCGCCGCCGAAAGCGCGGAGCGCATGGGCGGCGTGCTGACGACGTTCCACAATGGCGTCTATACGGCCTGCGAGCCGTGCGAGGACAAGCCCGACAAAGCGCCGACCTGGCGCATCAAGGCCAGGAAGATCATCTGGAACGGCGAGAAGAAGACGGTTCGCTTCGAGAATTCGAATTTCGAGTTCTTCGGCTTTCCGCTGGCCTATCTGCCGGCTTTCGAGATCGCCGATCCAACGGTCAAGCGCAAGAGCGGCTTCCTGATCCCCGGCGTCGCCTACAAGAGCGATCTCGGCGTCGGTGTTAAAGTCCCCTATTACTTCGCGCTCTCGCCGACCTACGATCTCACTGTCAGCGGCAGCGGCTACACCAAGCAAGGTTTCCTCGGTGAGGCCGAGTGGCGGCAGCGCTTGAACAACGGTCAGTACAGCCTGAAGATTGCGGGCATCCGGCAAGAGAATCCCGACGCCTTCATCGACGACAATGGCCGCAATGTCAGTTCGGGTACCGAAGGCGATCCGAACAGGTTCCGCGGCATGATGGGCACCCAGGGCCAGTTCGCCATCAACCCCCGCTGGGACTTCGGCTGGGACATCCTGCTGCAGAGCGACAAGAGTTTCTCGCGCACCTACGAGATCGACGGCTTCAGCGATAGCGTACACCGCTCCGAGGTGTACCTGACGGGGCTTAACGATCGCAATTACTTCGATGTGCGTGCCATGCACTTCGACGTTCAGGAAGACACGCTCGCCAGCGATCCGACCGCCCGCGCCGCCAAGCAGCCCTGGGTGCTGCCCTCGCTTGACTACGCCTATATCCCCGACATGCCGGTGGCCGGCGGGCAGCTGTCGTTCGATGTCAACGCGCGGGTCATAGACCGCGACAGGCTCGATACCGCTCTTGCAGATTCCGGCGTCCCTTCGACCGTCAACAACGTCCGCGGCATCGACGGTCAATCCGGCCGCCTTACCGCGGAGGCCGAATGGAAGCGTACCTTCACCACCGATGGCGGGCTGCTTCTGACGCCGCTCCTGGCGCTGCGCGGCGACGCCGGCTATATCAACGCCTCCTCGGCCTCGCTCGACGCCATCAACCAGATGGCGACCAATCTCGGCGTCGAGGACGACATGCGTTCGTCGCTTGCCCGCTACATGGCGACCGCCGGCCTTGAGCTGCGCTGGCCGGTGCTGTTCTCGATGACCAATTCCAGCCATGTCTTCGAACCGATGGCGCAAGTGTTCATGCGTCCGAACGAGCAATATGTCGGCGGGCTGGCGGTTCCCAACGAGGACGCCCAGAGCTTCGTCTTCGACGCCACGACGCTGTTCGAGCGCGACAAATTCTCGGGCTATGACCGCATGGAAGGCGGCACACGCGCCAATGTCGGGCTGCGCTATTCCGGCGCATACGACAATGGCTGGGGCACCAATGCGGTGTTCGGCCAATCGTACCAGCTCGGCGGCCAAAACTCGTTCGGCACGCCGGACCTGGTCAATGTCGGCGCCTATTCGGGTCTTGAAACTGCAACCTCCGACTATGTTGGCCTTGTCGGCTTCAACAGTCCCAGCGGGTTTTCCGGCTCGGTCAGCGGCCGTTTCGACGAGCAAAGTTTCGAGATCCGCCGCGCCGAGGTAAAGGCCGCCTTTTCAGGCCTGCCGATATCGCTGAGCGCCAAATACGCCTTCATCCAGGCGCAGCCGCTCTATGGCTTCTCGACCGATCGCCATGAGGTTACGCTCGGCGCCTCGACACATCTTGCTGAGAATTGGCGCGTCTTTGGCACCGGCACCTATGATCTGGAGCAGAGCATCCTGGTCAAGGACGGGGTCGGCTTTGCCTATAGTGATTCGTGCTTTACCTATTTGATGACGTTTTCGGAAAGACGTGACCTGAGCACCAAGGAAGTATCGCAGAACGTCGGCTTCAACCTGTCGTTCCGCACGCTCGGCGATTTCGGCTCGTCGCAACGCTCCATCGACACCATTCAATAACGGGCAGTGGTCGGCAACGCGCGGCTGGCGGACGACATTGTTTCGCCGCATAGAACAGGCACGAATTTTGACGGCCTGAACTGGGATAGTTGGCCGAATCGGGATGGAATTGGGATGCTTTCGATGAGGAAATACCTCTTTTCGGCAGGGTTCGCGCTGCTGGTGGCGTTCTCGACCACCGCGGTGACTCGGCCGGTTTTCGCCACCGAGATCAAATACGTCGTCAACAACATACCGATCACCACCGGCGACATCCAGCATCGGGCCGCTTTCCTGCGCCTGCAGCACAGAAAGGGCGATGCCGGCCAGGAAATGATCGACCAGACGCTGCGTCTGGCCGAAGCCCGGCGGCTCGGCATCCGCATCAGCGATGCGCAGGTCGATGCCGCTTATCAGCGTTTCGCTACGAACAACAAGATGCCGCTCAAGCAGCTTGACGGCGCGATGGCCCAATCCGGCGTCTCCAAGGAGCATTTCAAGGAGTTTATCCGGGCGCAGATGGCCTGGAACCAGGCGCTGACCGCGCGTTACCATTCCGGAGACGGCGGCGGCGCCGTGAGCGAGCAGGACCTCGTTAAGCGCATGCTCGAGAAAGGCGGCAGCAAACCGAGCGCCACCGAGTACATGCTGCAGCAGGTCATCTTCGTAGTGCCGGCCGCCGAGCGAAGCGCGACGCTGGCCAAGCGCAAACGCGAAGCCGACGCCATGCGCGCCCGCTTCAACGGCTGCAACACCACGCGCGAATTCGCCAAAGGCCTGATCGACGTCACCGTTCGCGATCTCGGCCGGGTGCTGGCCCCGCAATTGCCGCCAGACTGGGCCGAGCAGATAAAGGCTACAAAGGTCGGCGGCGCCACCACGACGCGCGAAACCGACCGCGGTGTCGAATTCATCGGCATCTGCTCGTCGCGCGAGGTGTCAGACGATAAAGCCGCGCAGATGGTATTCCAGAGTGAAAATTCGGACGACAAGAACGCCGACGAGCTCTCGAAGAAATACGTCGAGGAGTTGCGGAAGAAAGCCCGCATAATCGAGCGCTGAAGTCGCGATCGCCGTGCCTGACGCAGAAGAGCTTCCGCTGGCGTTGAGCGTCGGTGATCCGTCCGGCGTGGGGCCGGACATCGCCATCGCCGCCTGGCAGGCCCGCGATAGCGCTGGCGTTCGGTCTTTTTATCTCCTCGCCGATCCGGCACTGATTGCCGCGCGGGCGCACAGGCTCGGCGCCGATATCGCGATTGCCGAGACGACACCGGCGCTAGCGCCGGGGATGTTTTCGCGCGCGCTGCCGGTGGTGGCGCTTGCTGCCCGTTTCATCGACAGTCCTGGCCGCCCGGATCCAGCTAACGCCGCCGGCATCGTCGAGGCGATCGACCGCGCCGTCGCCGACTGCCTGGCTGGCCGCGCTGCGGCGGTCGTCACCTGCCCCATTGCCAAGAAGCCGCTCTACGATGCCGGCTTTCGCTTTCCCGGCCACACCGAATATCTGGCGCATCTGGCATCGCTTCACACCGGCACCGAAGTGACACCGGTAATGCTGCTTGCCGGCCCGGACCTGCGCACCGTGCCGGTCACTATCCACATCGCACTGGCCGAAGTGCCGAAGGCGCTGACGACGGACCTGATCGTCGCCACCGGCCGCATCACCGCCGCCGACCTTGCAAACCGCTTCGGAATTGCCAAGCCGCGGCTCGCCATTGCCGGCCTCAACCCGCATGCCGGCGAAGGCGGCGCGATGGGCACCGAAGACGAGCGGATCGTACGCCCGGCGATCGCGAGGCTGAGGCAGGAAGGGATCGACGCCTTCGGGCCATTGCCGGCCGACACGCTGTTTCATGCTCGCGCCCGCGCCGGCTACGACGTGGCGCTCTGCATGTATCACGACCAGGCGCTGATCCCGGCCAAGGCGCTGGCGTTTGACGAGGCGGTCAACGTCACGCTCGGCCTGCCCTTCGTCCGCACCTCGCCCGACCACGGCACCGCCTTCGACATCGCCGGCAAGGGCATCGCCCGTGCCGACAGCCTGATTGCGGCTCTCAAACTCGCTCGCCTGCTTGCCGATACCGGGAAAAGGCCGTAGGTCCCTGAGCCCAGTGAGCCCAATTCGATGCCTTAACCGGATGAGCCCAGCCCGATGAGCCCAGCCTGATGAGCCCAGCCTGATGAGCATAGACGGCCTGCCGCCGCTGCGTGAGGTGATCGAGCGCCATGGGCTGCAGGCGAAAAAAGCGCTCGGCCAGAATTTCCTGCTCGACCTTAACCTCACAAGCAAGATTGCGCGAACCGCCGGCGACCTGAGTGACGTTACGGTTATCGAGGTCGGTCCCGGTCCGGGCGGGCTGACCCGGGCCCTGCTCCTCAACGGCGCCCGGCGGGTCGTCGCGATCGAGCGCGACGAGCGCTGCCTGGCGGCCTTGACCGAGATCGCAAACCACTATCCCGGCCGGCTCGAGATAGTGGCCGGCGATGCACTGGAAACGGATTTCGCAGCGCTTGCCAAAGGAGCACCGGGAAGCGTCGGGTCGGCGAAAATCGTCGCCAACCTGCCTTACAATATCGGCACCGAATTGCTGATCCGCTGGCTGACCGTGACCGAGTGGCCGCCTTTCTATGCATCGATGACGCTGATGTTCCAGCGCGAGGTCGCCGAACGCATTGCAGCCAGCCCTGGCAGCGAGGCCTATGGCCGGCTCGGCGTGCTGGCGGGCTGGCGGACGGAGGCGAGGATTGCCTTCGACGTGCCGCCGCAGGCGTTCACGCCGCCACCCAAGGTGACGTCCTCGGTGGTGCATCTGGTGCCGCGCGCCAGCCCCTTGCCGGCAGAGGTGAAACGGCTCAGCCGCGTTACCGAAGCGGCGTTCGGCCAGCGCCGGAAAATGCTGCGGCAGAGCGTGAAAAGCCTCGGCGGCGAGGCGCTGCTCACCCGCGCAGGCATCGATCCGACCAGGCGTGCGGAGACGCTCAGCGTCGAGGAATTCGTGCGGCTGACGAATGCTGTGTGATGCCGGGACCCTTCTGCGTGGAATCAATCCGTCTTTTCGTCGAGCAGCCCCGAGACGAAATCGAACAGACCCGGCCGGCGATCGCGTCTGAGCCGTTCGGCCGTGACGATGCCGCGCACCTCGGCGAAAGCGCGGTCGAGATCGTCGTTGACGATGACGAAATCATATTCCTTCCAGTGCTCGATCTCGTTGCGGGCGTTCTTGAGCCGCGTCTCGATCACCGCTTCCTGGTCCTCGGCGCGGCGCTTCAGCCGCGCCTTCAGTTCCTTCATCGATGGCGGCAGGATGAAGATCGAGACGATGTCGGCGCGCATCTTCTCCTTGAGCTGCTGAGCGCCTTGCCAGTCGATGTCGAACAGCATGTCGCGGCCTTCGGCCAGCGCCTGTTCGGCCGGCTCGCGCGGCGTCGCGTAGCAATTGCCGTGCACCTCCGCCCATTCGAGGAGCGCATCGGAATCGCGCAGCCGCTCGAACTCGCGCATGGTGCGGAAGTGGTAATGGACGCCCTCGATCTCGCTGCCGCGGCGTGGCCGCGTGGTGACCGAGACCGACAATTCGAGACTGGAATCGCTCTCCAGCAGATTGCGCGCGATCGTCGATTTGCCGGCGCCTGACGGCGACGACAAGACCAGCATCAGGCCGCGGCGCCGAATGCGGGAACCTAAATCCCTAGCGGTCATGGGGCAGTCATGTGGCTTGGCATCGGGATCATTCCAGATTCTGGACCTGTTCGCGAAACTGGTCGACGACCGCCTTCAGGTCCAGCCCGATGGCGGTGATCGCGGCGGCATTCGACTTGGAACACAGCGTATTCGATTCGCGGTTGAATTCCTGTGCCAGGAAATCGAGCTTGCGGCCGATGGCACCACCGCCGGCGAGCAGCGCCCGGCCCGACATCACGTGTGTCTTCAGCCGGTCGATCTCCTCGCGTATGTCGGCCTTGGTGGCCAGGAACGCCGCTTCCATATGCAGCCGGCTGGCGTCCAGATTGGCGGACGCGTCCATCAACAGCCGGATCTGCTCGGCGAGCCTTTCGCGGATCGTGGCCGGTTCGCGTGATGGGTCGGCCTCGGCCCGCAGCGTCAGCGCCTCGATGGCGTCGATATGGCCGGACAGCAGGGAACGAAGTGCGGCACCTTCGCCCTGGCGCGCCTGCTGCAGCCCGTTCAGTGCTGGTTCCAGCGCCGACAGTATCGCGGTATCCAGCGCACTGCGCGCCTCTTCGGTTTCGATGGTTTCGGGAATGTCGAGCACGCCGCGCAGCGCAAGCAGCCCATCGGCCGCCGCAGGGGCTACTCCGAACTGCTCCTGCAGTCGCTTGGCCAACCCCGCCAGATCCTTCAGGAAAGCCTCGTTGACCACGGGTTGCGCTTGCGTGCCGACGGCGCGGCCAATGGTCAGCGTCATCTGGAAATTGCCGCGCGCAAAACGCTTTTGCACCGTCTGCCGGACGGCCGGCTCCAGCCGGTCGAAACCCTGCGGCAGCCGCAGCCTGACCTCGACGCTCTTGCCGTTGACGGACTTGGCTTCCCAGGCAATCGAAGTGCCGTCGTGTTCGGCGACACTGCGCGCAAAACCGGTCATGCTCTGCAAGTTCATGTAGCCGTGCGTCCTTTTGCCGAATGCCCCACAAGCCGGAGCGATTTCTCCGGCCAGGATCATGTGAATTTCAATGCCATAGCAGCCCTTGCACATCCACCCGGACATGCGCAGGGCCAACCTGATGGCGTCCGGCCCTACTGGGCGGCGGTGGCCCCCGCATCGTCAACGATGGCTCCCGCCGGCGTGTCGGCTCCGGTGTTGGTTGCCCCGGCCTTGTCCGCGTCCTGCGCCTGCTTTTTCAGCAGTGCCCGGTAGCGAGCGACGTTCTCGTTATGCTCATCGAGCGTCGCGGCAAAGACGTGGCCGCCGCTGCCATCGGCGACGAAGTAAAGATCGCTGGTCTTCGACGGATTGGCGACTGCCTCGAGCGCCGCCCGGCCGGGATTGGCGATCGGCGTCGGCGGCAAGCCGTTGATCAGATAGGTGTTGTAGGGCGTCGGCTTCTGGATATCCGACTGATAGATCGGGCGGTCGATAGGTTTGCCCCTGCCGCCGAACAGGCCGTAAATGATGGTCGGGTCCGACTGCAGCCGCATACCCTTGGCCAGCCGGTTGAGGAAGACGGCGGCTACGCGCGAGCGTTCATCGCCCTTGCGTGTCTCCTTCTCGACGATCGAGGCCAGGGTGACAAAATCCTCAACGTTGGCGATCGGCAGATCCGGCGCTCGGCGCTGCCAGACTTCGTCGACCAGCTTCTTCTGGTCGGCCAGAAGCTTGTCGACCATCTGCTGGCGTGTTGCGCCGCGGGTGAAGCGCAGCGTGTCGGTGGCGAGGCTGCCCTCAGGTGGAGTGGTCGACGGCATATCGCCGGTCAGCGCGTCCTGCTCGGCGATCCGTTGCAGCGCCTGCTCGACCGTCAGCCCCTCGGGGATAGTCAGCGAGTACATCACCGACTTGCCGCTCTTCAGCATTTCCATGATATCGTGCATCGACGCCTGCGGCTTGATCTCGTATTCGCCGGCCTTCAGGGCGGAATCATTGCCGAAGGCGCGCACGCCAAGGCGGAAAATGCGGGCGTCGCTGATCAGCCCTCGCCGCTCAAGCTGGTCGGCAATCTCCTGGACGCCGCTATTCGGCTTGACCAGGAAAGTGTCGCCATTGGCCGACGGGCCGGGCTCGTTGAACTCCTGCTTGCCGAAATACAGCGCAACGCCTGCCGCCAGCACCATCAGCATCACCGAAGAGATGACGAAGTTCATGAACACGACGAACTGGCTGCGCGAGGCACGCGAGCGCTTCGGCGGCGGCGTGCCGGCCTCAGGCCGTAATGCCTCGCTGGCCGTCTTCGGCACGATCGGGCCGGGCGTTGCTGCCCGTTGCCCGAATTCTCCGTTGTCGGCCGGATTTGTGTTCATAGCGCCCTACCAATTGATCTTGCGACGAATCCCCTCGGGCAGAGTAGGGGCGAATATGGCAAAATTGACGGCAGACGCAAACCGGCGGAGCGGTCAGCCATTGTAGCGCTGGAAGACGAGCGAGGCGTTGGTGCCACCGAAGCCGAAGGAGTTGGACAGCGCCACGTCGATCTGCCGGGCTCGCGGCGTATGCGGCACCAGGTCGATTGCCGTTTCGCGCTCCGGATTGTCGAGATTGATGGTCGGCGGCGCGATGTTGTCGCGAATGGCGAGGATCGAAAAGATCGCCTCGGCGGCACCAGCCGCGCCCAGCAGGTGGCCAATCGACGATTTGGTCGACGACATCGATATCTTCGAGGCGGCGTTGCCGACCAGCCGCTCGACGGCGCCGAGTTCGATCGTGTCGGCCATGGTCGAGGTGCCGTGCGCGTTGATGTAGTCGACATCGGCCGGCGTCAGCTTCGCCCGGTTCAGCGCCGCGGTCATGCAACGGAAAGCGCCGTCGCCGTCTTCGGCAGGCGCGGTGATGTGATAGGCGTCACCGGTCAGGCCGTAGCCGGTGACCTCGGCATAGATCTTGGCGCCGCGGGCCTTGGCGTGTTCGAGCTCCTCGAGCACGACAACACCGGCGCCCTCGCCCATGACAAAGCCGTCGCGATCGCGATCATAGGGGCGTGAGGCCGTTTGCGGCGCATCGTTGCGCTCGGTGGAGAGCGCGCGACAAGCGGCGAATCCGGCGATCGAAAGCCTCGTCACCGGCGCTTCGGCGCCCCCAGCGACCATAACGTCTGCATCGCCCCAGATGATTAGCCGGGCGGCATCGCCGATGGCGTGCGCACCGGTCGAGCAGGCCGTGACGACGGCATGGTTGGGGCCCTTCAGCCCATGCCGGATCGAGACCTGGCCGGAGACGAGATTGATGATCTGGCCGGGAATGAAGAACGGGCTGATGCGGCGCGGACCGCGTTCCTTGAGGATCATCGCATTCTCGGCGATGCCTTCGATACCGCCGATGCCCGAACCGATCAGCACGCCGGTAGCGCACTGTTCCTCATGCGTCTTCGGCTGCCAGCCGGAATCCTTGAGTGCCTCGTCGGCGGCCGCGATCCCATACAGGATGAAGTCGCCGACCTTGCGCAGTTCCTTCGGCTCGAGAACGGCTTCAGGATTGAAAGTGGCATTGGAGCCGTCACCGCGCGGAATGACGTGGGCGACCTTGCAGGCAAGATCTTCCACCTCGAATTCGGTGATGCGCTTGGCTGCGCTGCGGCCGGTCAGAAGCTCCTTCCAGCTGTGCTCGAAGCCCATGCCGAACGGCGAAAGCAGCCCAAGGCCCGTGACGACGACACGCCTCATCGCAGGTCCTCCCCGGTGATGACAGCAAATAGCGTCAGGCGGAGGCCTTGTCGATGTATTTCACCGCATCGCCAACAGTCAGGATGGTCTCGGCCGCGTCGTCGGGGATCTCGACGCCGAACTCTTCTTCGAACGCCATGACAAGTTCGACCGTGTCGAGGCTGTCCGCGCCCAGATCATCGATGAAGCTCGCCTGCTCCGTCACCTTGTCGGCATCGACGCCAAGGTGCTCGATGACAATCTTCTTGACGCGCTCTGCGGTGTCACTCATTTGGGCATCCTCGTCTTTTGGTTGTCTGTCTTCGTTAGCGGGCAGAATGCCGCTAATCAAGCTGAAAGATGGTCCTGCCGGAAACGCAGCGGAGCAGGACCGGTTTTTGCCCGAACCGCCGGGTTGCGGGCGGCATTACACGAAAAATCCCGTGCATCCAAGACGGAATGCAGCGTTTTCCCAGGTGTTAGATCATTGCCATGCCGCCGTTGACATGAATGGTCTGGCCGGTGACGTAGGCTGCCTCGTTGGAAGCTAGGTAAGCGACGGCAGAGGCGACTTCGGCGCCCGTGCCCATGCGCCGGGTCGGGATCGCCGCCATGATTGCCTCTTTCTGCTTGTCGTTGAGCTTGGCGGTCATCGCCGATTCGATGAAGCCCGGGGCGACGCAGTTGACGGTGATATTGCGGGTGGCGATCTCCTGCGCCAGCGATTTGGAAAAGCCGATCATACCGGCTTTGGAGGCACAGTAATTGGTCTGGCCGGGATTGCCGGTGACGCCGACGACTGAAGTGATGTTGATGATACGGCCATGCCGGCGCCGCATCATCGGATGGGTAAGCTCGCGGGTCAGCCGAAACACGGCGGTCAAGTTGACCTCGAGCACGGTATCCCAGTCGGCATCAGCCATGCGGACGAACAGCCCGTCCTTGGTAATGCCGGCATTGTTGACGAGGATGTCGACGCCTTCGAGGTCGGCTTCCGCCTTCTGGCCAAGCGCCTTGACGTCGTCGCGATTGGAAAGATTGGCCGGGAAAAGCTTGACCCGGTCACCCAGTTCGGCGGCCAGCGCCTCCAGTTTCTCGATACGTGTGCCGTGCAGGCCGACGATGGCGCCCTGGCCATGCAGCACGCGGGCGATCGCCTCGCCGATGCCTCCCGATGCGCCGGTGACGAGCGCCTTGCGGCCGGTCAATTCGAACATTCTTGCCTCCTGATCTGAGCGAACACCCTTCGCATGGAGCGGGGTCAAATCGCCAGTTGATTATGCAAGCGCCGCCAGCGCCGCCTCAACCTCCGCCGCCGATCCGATTGCACTGGTGGCAATGTCGCGGTTGATGCGGCGAGCCAGTCCCGACAGCACCTTGCCGGCGCCCACTTCGTAGAGCCTCGCAACGCCATTCGCGCCGAACCACTCCACCGTTTCGCGCCAGCGCACGCGCCCGACCACCTGTTCGACCAGGCGGCGGGCGATCTCGTCCGGATCGGTCGTCGGGGTCACCGTAACATTGGAGACCAGCGGCACGACCGGCGCACTCTTCGTCACGGCGGCCAGCGCCTCCCGCATGATCTCGGCCGCAGGCTTCATCAGCGCCGAATGGAAGGGCGCCGAGACCTGCAACATCAGCACCCGCTTGGCGCCCTTGTCCGTGCATAGTTTCGCCCCCAGTTCGACCGCCGGCTGGGCGCCGGAGATCACCAGCTGGCCGCCGCCATTATCATTGGCGATCTGGCAAACCAAGGCTTGTGCGAAATCTTTGGCCGCGCCTTGGGCGGCCTCTGCGCAAGCGGCCTCGACGTCGGCCTGTTCCAGCCCGATGATCGCCGCCATTGCACCCTCGCCGGCCGGCACAGCCGTCTGCATGGCATTGCCGCGGATGCGCAATAGCCGGGCGGCGTCGGTGACCGAAACGAAGCCGGCGGCCGCAAGTGCCGAATATTCGCCGAGCGAGTGGCCGGCGACATAGGTGACCTTGCCTTTCAGGGAGAAGCCGCGCGCCTCCAGCGCCCGGATTGCGGCAAGCGACACCGCCATCAGCGCCGGCTGGGCGTTGGCGGTCAGCGTCAGCCTCTCTTCCGGGCCTTCCCAGATCAGCTTCGATAGATCTTCGCCGAGCGCGTCGTCGACTTCCTCGAAGATCCGCCGCGATTCCACAAAGGCGTCGGCGAGGTCCTTGCCCATGCCGACAGCCTGGCTGCCCTGCCCCGGAAAGGTGAATGCGATGGCCATCGGCGGCTCCCAGCTGCTGGTTCTCGTTGCCTGTGACGCAAGGCATGCGGCCAAGTCAAGTCCAACCTTGGCCGCGCAATGTCGGCCGAGTGCCTGTTTCGGCAGGCTTTTTGGCGATCACTCATGATGAAAACCGCTCACGATTTGTTTGCTGGCTCTTCTTATTTCCGCCGCAGGCGCTAGGCTTTGCGTGACAGTTCGATGACAATCGAGTGACGCATTTGTTGCGGGCCGGGGAACTACCGAAGTGGCAAGAACCAGAAAAGGTGCAGTCGAGGCTGCGCCACAGTTTCTCGAAGGCGATCCGTCCACCGGCTATCTGCCAGGGCGCAAATGGCCTGTCATCCGCTATGGCCTTATCAGCTTGCTGGCCGCGGCCGTCCTGGTGTTTGCCATCGAACTGATCGTGCGCGGCAACTTTGCGGGCACCATCGATTTCTTTCTGCAGCCTTTCAAACCCGGCTGGACCACGATTATCATTTTTGCGCTGATCCTCATCGGCCTCGACGCCGTGCTCGGCCGCAGCCATCAGAGCCTGATGATCGTCGCACCGCTGACGTTGTCGCTGGCGTTCGTCGGCCACCAGAAGTCGCTCTATCTCGGCGATCCGCTCTATCCGACCGATTTCCTCTATTCCCGGCAGATCGTGGCACTGATGCCGCTCCTGGTCCGCGATCGCCCGGGAACCGCCATTGCCCTGGCAATCGGCATCGTCGGCGGGCTTTCGCTGCTCGTCTATGGCTGGCGGCTATGGCGCCGCCGTGTTCCGGCACTCAGCCACAAGGGCCGCCTTGCCCGGCTGACGCTGACGGTGCCGCTGATCGCCTTCTTCGTCTCCATTATGGACTATGCCACCTTCTCGTGGACGCGCGACCGGCTGCAGATCATCCCGATCATGTGGGACCAGAAGGAAAACTACGCCTCGAACGGTTTTGCGCTCGCCTTCGCGCTCAACGTTCCAATGGCCCATGTCTCGGCGCCGCCCGGCTATTCCGACAAGGCGATCGAAGCGATCGGCAAACCGCAGGTAACGGCCTCGGTACCTGCTGAGAAGCCCGACATCATTGTCGTCATGAGCGAATCCTTCTGGGATCCGACCAAGCTGCCCGGCGTCACCATCACACCCGACCCTATCCCCAATGTGCGGGCACTGCGCACGGGCTACATGTTCTCGCCCGAATTCGGCGGCATGACGGCCAACATCGAGTTCGAGGCACTGACCGGCTTTTCCAACGCCTTCCTGCCGGCGGGCAGCATTCCCTACCAACAATATGTGCGGACGCCGACCCCGTCGCTGGCGACCTTCCTGAAAAGTCAGGGCTACCGGGCGCGCGCCATCCATCCCGGCACCAACTGGTTCTGGAACCGGGGGGCCGTCTATGCCGATTTCGGCTTCAACGACTTCAAGTCCGAGGAGACGTTGCCGCCCATGCAAAAACGCGGACCACTCGCGTCGGACGCAGCGATGACCGACGAGATCATCCACGAGGCCGATACCAGCCCCGAGCCGGTCTTCTTTTTCGCCGTCAGCCTGCAGAACCACGGACCCTATGAGCCGTATCGCTATAACAATCCGACCCACAAAGTGCAGGCGCCGATCAGCCAATGGGCGCGTGAATCGCTATTGAGCTATGTCGAAGGCTCTGCCGATGCGGACCGTGGCCTCGAGCGGCTGGTCGAATGGGCAAAAAAACGTAGTCGACCGACGATCATCGCCTTCTTCGGCGACCATCTGCCACCACTTGGGCCGGTCTATGTCGAGACCGGTTTCCTGAAGGACAATGTGGCGCCGCGCAAGGAAGCGTCCGCCGAGGCTGCACTAGAACATCACGACACGCCGCTGATCATCTGGTCGAACCGCACCGGTCCGGCCGAGGATCTGGGTGCCGTCAGCCCGGCGTTCCTGCCCTACCATATCCTGAAGACAGCCGGCATCAGCCATCCCTATTACACCGGCTTCCTCGGCCAGTTGCGAGACCGTTACCGCGTCATCGACCGCAATTTGCTGCTGGCACCGGGGGGCGACGCCACCCCCGATTGGTCACGGCGGAAAGAGATCGATCCGGCAATCCGCGACTTCCGTCTGCTGCAATACGATATGATGTTCGGCAAGCGCCATGCGGCGCCCGATTTCTTCCCCGAAACCACAGGCAAAGTGGCTGCGCATACGAGCTGAGGCAGCTGACCTTGCAGCGTGATGTGTGAACTCCGATCGTGTCATCGAGAGACAGGAATTGTTGCATCTGATTGCCGACTGCGTGGGAGCTGTTCGAATTTTTTTGGCGTCACCTCGATCGTCTTGCGGATTATACGAACAGGATATCCGGTTTGTTTTGCGTGCGAAGTGCTGGAACATTGTTGGGTCCGGGCAGGAAGTCCGTAAGACCTTGCCAATGAGGCCCGCAGCGCTTGAAACGCATCAGCCGTTTGACCTGTCGGTAGCTAATCAAGTTGTCAGTCGAGCCGTCTGGCCTTGCTTTGCGGTCAAATTCCTGTATAGACGCCCGCAATCTGCCGGTCCTTGCTGGGGGCTGAACGGAGGGCCGGAGGTTCTTTCGAAACCTTCGCGTGAAGCCAGAAGCGCTTCCGCCTCCCGTGTCTCCGCTCTCGACCGTCTCGTCATGCTCCTTTCTTCCCCGCCTTCGCAAGGATTGCGGGTCAGAGAAGTTGCAGAGGCTTTTGCCGCCGGGAACCGGGAGAGAAACGAAGAAAGGCACGAAGACTATGGCTCTATACGAACATGTGTTTCTTGCCCGGCAGGACCTCTCGCAGCAGCAGGTCGATGCGCTTGTCGAACAGTACAAGGGCGTCATCACCGCGAATGGCGGGTCCGTCGGCCGGGTCGAGAACTGGGGACTGAAGTCCCTTACCTACCGGGTCAACAAGAACCGGAAGGCATATTATACACTCATGGACATCACTTGCCCGCCGGCCGCCCTCAATGAAATGGAACGCCAGATGGGCCTGTCCGAGGACGTACTGCGTTTCCTGACCATCAAGGTCGATGCGCATGAGGAAGGTCCATCGGCAATGATGCAGAAGCGCGAAGAGCGCTCGGAACGCGGCGGCTTCGGCGACCGCGACCGTGGCGATCGTGGTCCGCGCTCATTCGGCGACCGCGACCGCGGTGACCGTGGTGATCGTCCGCCGCGCAGCTTCGGCGATGGCGGTGCCGATCGTGGCCCGCGCCGTCCGCGCGAAGGCTTTGAAGGAGCGGCAGAATAATGGTCGATATAAATCAGATCCCAACCCGGCGCCCCTTCCACCGTCGCCGCAAGACCTGCCCGTTCTCCGGCGCCAACGCGCCGAAGATCGACTACAAGGACGTGCGGCTTCTGCAGCGCTACATTTCCGAGCGCGGCAAGATCGTGCCATCGCGCATCACCGCCGTCAGCCAGAAGAAGCAGCGCGAACTCGCCAAGGCGATCAAGCGCGCCCGCTTCCTCGGCCTGCTGCCTTACGTGGTCCGCTAAAATCTACGCGGGCGGTTCGCCGCCCGCTTTTCACCGGCCACGACGGGCGTAGCCGGATCGAACACAAATCCCGGGTTGGATTTCGACAAGAGATCCTAACTGCCGCGACAGGCAGGACAGCGACACAGGCGGCGACGCCCCAGCTTCCTGACCTGTTCCAGACAATTCGGCGCCGATCCTGAGGAGGCGCCCAAGCGAAGGAACAAAACCATGGAAGTCATTCTTCTCGAACGCGTTTCCCGCCTCGGCCAGATGGGCGACACCGTCAAGGTCAAGGACGGGTTCGCCCGCAATTTCCTCCTGCCGCAAGGCAAGGCGCTGCGCGCCAACGAAGCTAACAAGAAGAAGTTCGAGGGCCAGCGCGCCCAGCTCGAAGCCCGCAACCTCGAGCGCAAGTCAGAGGCCGCGCAGATTGCCGAAAAGCTCGACGGCAAAAGCTTCATCGCCGTGCGCTCGGCTGGCGAAACCGGTCAGCTCTATGGTTCGGTCTCGACGCGCGACATCGCCGAGCTTTTGACGGCTGAAGGTTTTTCGGTGAACCGCAACCAGATCCTTCTCAACCAGCCGATCAAGACCATCGGCGTCACCAATGTGGCGATCGCGCTGCACCCGGAAGTCGAGGTCACCATCACGCTCAACATTGCCCGCACGGCCGACGAAGCCGAGCGCCAGGCCAAGGGCGAAACGCTGACCACCGCAGAAGCCATTTACGGCGAGGACATCAACGATAATGCGCGGCCGGAAAACTTCTTCGATCCGAATGCGGAGTTCGAAGGCGGCGAAGACAACGGCTGATCGTCATTCGCCGGCATTCGCCGGTTAATCGCTATTCTGGACCAATGCCCGGGCCTCGTACCCGGGCATTTTTATGCCAAATGGAACTTTTCGAACCCCTATATCTTGATGCAGAATAAGACAGCATGTCTGGCCGAGAGGGGACAATTGGTCATGAATATTCTGCTGAAACGCGTTCTCGACCGCCTGGTCCGTACAGGCAATCTCAAGGTGACAGGGCCGCAAGGCTCGATGGTGACTTTCGGTGACGGCAGCGGCGAGCCGGTGCACATGCACATCAAGACAAGGCATGCCGAGCGCGCAATAACCTTCGATCCGATGCTGGCGGTGCCGGAAGCCTACATGGACGGTGAACTCGACATTCTTGAGGGCGGCGTGCTGGGGGTGATGCGCATTGCGTTCCAGAACATGGGCAGCGGCGGTATCGATGCCACGTGGTCGAAGGCGATCGAGGGTCTGCGCCACGCCTTCCGGCGCCTGCAGCAGATCAACACGGCGTCGCGGGCGCGCCGCAACGTGCAGCGCCATTACGATCTGTCGGGCGACCTCTACCGCCTCTTCCTCGATGAGGACATGCAATATTCCTGCGCCTACTTCGAGCAGCCGGATATGACGCTCGACGAGGCACAAGCGGCCAAGAAGCGCCATATCGCCGCCAAGCTCAGGCTGAAGGCGGGGCAGACGGTGCTTGATATCGGCTCCGGCTGGGGTGGACTTGGCCTCTATCTCGCAAAGGCGTTCGATGTCGACGTACAGGGCGTGACGCTGTCGACCGAGCAGCACGGCGTCGCTACCGACCGCGCCCATGCGCAAGGCCTGCAAAACCGGGTGCATTTCGACATCAAGGACTATCGCGAACTCAATGAGCGTTTCGACCGTATCGTCTCGGTCGGTATGTTCGAGCATGTCGGCGTCAATCATTTCCGCACCTTCTTCGACAAATCGGCGACGCTGCTGAAGCCGGAGGGCGTCATGCTGCTGCATACGATCGGCCGCTCCGGCGTGCCGTGGGCAACAAGCGCCTTCATCCGCAAATACATCTTCCCGGGCGGCTACATCCCGGCGCTCTCCGAGGTGATGCCGGCCATCGAAAAATCGGGGCTCGTCGTCACCGACATCGAGGTTCTGCGGCTGCATTATGCCGAGACACTGAAGCATTGGGGCGAGCGCTTCGCCGCCAACCGCGACAAGGCCAAGGCGATTTATGATGAGCGCTTCTGCCGTATGTGGGAGTTCTATCTTGCCGCCTCGGAAGCTGCCTTCCGCTGGCAGGATCTGGTGATCTTCCAGATCCAGATCGCCAAGAAGAATGACACGCTGCCGATGACGCGCGACTACATGGCCAGTTGCGAGAAGGCGCTGGAGATGCGCGATCTTGGACGTCGTGAAAAGGCTCCGGCGGCCAAGCCCACTCGCCGCCGCAAGGTGGCGGATCCGGAGTAGAAGGGAGGCGAGCGCGCTATTGCCGCTTGCCATTGCCGGCTGGCACGCTGAAAAGGGTCCCGTCAAAGCGGGACCTTTTTCATGACCTATCTCCTCTACGTCGCCGCCGCACTTGCCGAGATCGCTGGCTGTTTTTCGTTCTGGGCATGGTGGCGGCTGGAAAAATCGCCGCTGTGGTTGGCGCCCGGTCTCGTCTCGCTGGTGCTATTCGCGTGGCTGCTGGCGCTGGTCGACACCAGCGCGGCCGGCCGGGCCTACGCCGCCTATGGCGGCATCTACATTGCCGCCTCGCTGGCCTGGCTGTGGCTGGCGGAAGGCCTGCACCCCGATCGCTGGGATCTTGCCGGTGCCGCGATCTGCATCGTTGGCGCCTCGGTCATTCTGCTCTCACCTCGGGCTGCCTAAGCGATGGAACTGCCCGTCCCGCTTAGACAAGGCGTCGACCGCCTTCTCGAACAGGTGCCGTTGCCGATGCTCAAGCAAGCGGCCAAGACGCTGTCGGACCGCTACCGCGCAGAGTTGCGCGATGGTCGCCTGCACATGGCCGAAGACATGGCGGTGAAGGCCTATCTGGCAACGAGGCTGCCGGCGACCTATGCTGCCGTCCGCGCGAGCCTCGATGCGATAAGCGAGGCGCGGCCCGATTATGCTCCGAGAACCCTGCTCGATGTCGGCGCCGGCCCTGGCACGGTGCTTTGGGCCACAATCGATCTCTGGCCGGATCTCAAACAGGCGGTGCTGCTCGAGGCCGGCGCGGTGGTGCGAAGGGTCGGCGAAGCACTTGCCGCGGATGCGATCACGGCCGGGACCTCCTGGCGGACCGGCGATATCACCATCGACCTGGTCGATCTGGAGCCGGCCGAACTGGTGACTTCAGCCTATGTGCTGGATGAGATCGCGCCGGCATCGCTGGCAAAACTCGTCGACCGGCTCTGGCAACTGACCGCCGACACGCTGCTGGTTGTCGAGCCGGGCACGCCGGCCGGCTGGCAGCGCATCCTTGCCGTGCGGCGCCAGCTGATCGAGGCCGGGGCGCACGTGCTTGCGCCTTGCCCGCATGGGGCGCCCTGCCCGCTTGTTGCGCCCGACTGGTGCCATTTCGCCCGCCGCGTCGCACGCTCGCGCCTGCACCGTCTGGCCAAGGATGCCGAGGTGCCGTGGGAGGACGAGAAATTCATCTTTGTCGCGGCTTCCCGCCATCCGGCCGCTCCGCCTCGAGCGCGCGTGATCGCACCGCCGAAATCGGGCTCCGGCAAGGTCTTGCTGAAGCTTTGCCAACAGGATGGGAGTGCTGCCGAGCGGCTGTTCACCAAGCGCGACGGCGAGACGTTCAAGGCCGCGCGGCGACTGGACTGGGGTGATGCCTTGCCGGAATGACCGGCAGCTATTTTCCTGTTTTGTTCTCGCCTGAGAACGGCTAGGCTCGCCATCTTGATTCGAGTCAATCGAGATTCTTTCCACCGAAAGATCATGGCTGTGAATCGCGGGCATCAAAGTTGGTTGGTTGGAGACTGATGCAGATAAGTCATCACCGACTTGTCTCGTTCTGATATCGAGAGACGGGGATCAGGATCGGGGACATCATGGCAGAGGCAGCACGAAAATTCGGCGTGGCGGAAACACCGCTCTATCGCGAGGCGCCGAATAACATCGAGGCCGAGCAGGCGCTGCTCGGCGCCATACTGGTCAACAACGATGCCTTCTACCGCGTCTCCGACTTCCTGAAGCCCGGCCATTTCTACGAGCCGCTGCATAGAAAGATCTTCGAGGTCGCGGCCGAGCTCATCCGCATGGGCAAGATCGCGACGCCAATCACGCTGAAGACCTTCCTGCCGGCCGACGAGAAGGTCGGCGACATGACGGTGGCGCAATATGTCGTGCGGCTGGCAGTCGAGGCCGTAACGGTCGTCAACGCCACCGACTATGGCCGCGCCATCTACGATCTGGCGACGCGCCGCGCGCTGATCACCGTCGGCGAGGACATGGTCAACATCGCCTATGACGCGCCGGTCGACATGTCGCCCTCCGACCAGATCGAGGATGCCGAGCGGCGCCTGTTCGAGCTGGCCGAAACGGGCCGCTACGACGGCGGCTTCGAGAGCTTCACCGACGCCGTCAAGACCGCCGTCGACATGGCCAATGCCGCTTATATGCGCGACGGGCATTTGTCTGGCGTTGCTACCGGCCTGCGCGACCTCGACCGCCGCATGGGCGGCCTGCAGTCGTCCGACCTGATCATCATTGCGGGGCGCCCCGGCATGGGCAAGACCTCGCTCGCCACCAATATCGCCTTCAACATCGCGGAGGCCTATATCCCGGCACAGCAGGCCGACGGCTCGTTCAAGGCGGCCAATGGCGGCGTCGTCGGCTTCTTTTCGCTCGAAATGTCATCCGAACAGCTCGCCACCCGCATCATCTCCGAACAGACCGAAATCCCGTCGTCGAAAATCCGCCGCGGCGAGATCAGCGAGATGGATTTCGAAAAGCTCGTCGCCTGCTCGCAGACCATGCAGAAAATCCCGCTGTTCATTGACCAGACCGGCGGCATTTCCATCGCCCAGCTGTCGGCCCGCGCACGTCGCCTGAAGCGCCAGCGCGGCCTCGACGTCATCGTCATCGACTATATCCAGCTGATGCAGGGATCGAGCGCGAAATCGTCGCAAAACCGCGTCCAGGAAATCACCGAGATCACCACCGGGCTCAAGGCGCTGGCCAAAGAGCTGGCGGTGCCGATCATCGCGCTGTCGCAGCTGTCGCGCCAGGTCGAAAGCCGCGACGACAAGCGCCCCCAACTTTCGGATCTGCGCGAATCGGGCTCCATCGAACAGGACGCCGACGTGGTGCTGTTCGTCTACCGCGAGGAATATTATCTGAAGAACCGCGAGCCGAAGCCGGGCACCGACGAATACATCAAATGGGAGCACGAGATGAACGAAATGCGCGGCAAGGCCGAGGTCATCGTCGCCAAGCAGCGTCACGGCCCGACGGGATCGGTCAGCCTCGCCTTCCAAGGCGAATTCACCCGCTTCTCGGATCTCGCCGAGGAACATCATTTGCCCGATCGGTTCGAGTGACCTCTTGATTTCGGAGCAACCGGTTGGAGTTTAGCGACATCTATCGGAGGATGAAATTTGAAGGGTACGAAATCTCTGAGGACGAACGCACCCAAGTCACCGACTATTTGAAATCGAGGGATTGGGTTTCTCGCCCAGAAACACACGCGGCGATACTGGTGTTTTGTTATTCTAGCGATTCGACGCCCGAAAACGTTAAATTGGTGAGGAAATTCCTTGCCGAAGATACTGATGATTATGCCCGCAGTGCGGCAGTGGACGGCCTCTATCGAATTTGGCGTTTGGGAACAGCTTCCGCTCTGCTGAGCTTTTTGGCTCTCTGGTCGGTGGACTCTCGGCATGACACCTCAGTGGCTGCGATCGGGTGCGCTTTTCATTTGATGCATCAGCGGAATGATCGCCTCCTTTCGACGGGACTTATGAGCTTCCTAGAGACGCTGCACGAAGAGGTCAGGCGAGAGAATGAATTTGCGGTCAATTTGTTCATTTATGCATGTTGGTCGGCACAGGACCGTTGGGCCCAGAGGAACGGACAGCGCCGCACTTATTTCGATACGATCGAAGAGGCTTTGCCGGTTTATTGGGATCGCTCCAAATACCTATTGGAATCAATAAACTGATGGCCAAATCCCGTATCCAGTTCATCTGCCAGAATTGCGGTTCGGTGCATCAGCGCTGGGCAGGCAAATGCGATGCCTGCGGCGAGTGGAACACGCTGGTCGAGGAAGGCACGTCAGGTGGTATCGGCTCCGGCCCGGCCAACACGCGCAACGCCCGCAAGGGCCGCGCGGTGGTGCTGACCAGCCTCTCCGGCGACATCGAGGACGCGCCGCGCATCGTCTCCGGCATTGGCGAGCTCGACCGCGCCACCGGCGGCGGCTTCGTGCGCGGCTCGGCGCTGCTGGTCGGTGGCGATCCCGGCATCGGCAAGTCGACGCTGCTCACCCAGGCCGCCGCCGCACTGGCGGCAAAGGGCCACCGCATCGTCTACGTTTCTGGCGAAGAGGCGGTGGCCCAGATCAGGCTGCGCGCCCAGCGGCTTGGCGTCGCTGGCACCCCGGTCGAGCTCGCCGCCGAGACCAATGTCGAGGACATCCTCGCCACCATCGCCGATGGCAAGCGACCGGATCTGGTCATTCTCGATTCGATCCAGACGCTGTGGACCGACATGGCAGATTCGGCGCCAGGCACGGTGACCCAGGTGCGTGCCGCCGCACAAGCGATGATCCGCTACGCAAAATCCACAGGGGCGGCGATCGTTCTGGTCGGCCACGTCACCAAGGAAGGCCAGATCGCCGGACCGCGCGTCGTCGAGCACATGGTTGACGCGGTGCTCTATTTCGAGGGCGAAGGCGGCCACCACTACCGCATCCTGCGCACGGTCAAGAACCGCTTCGGGCCAACCGATGAGATCGGCGTCTTCGAAATGTCGGACAAGGGCTTGCGGGAAGTCGCCAACCCGTCCGAGCTTTTCCTCGGCGAACGGCATGCGAAGTCGCCGGGTGCCGCGGTTTTCGCCGGCATGGAAGGCACACGGCCGGTGCTGGTCGAGATTCAGGCGCTGGTGGCGCCGTCGACGCTCGGCACACCGCGCCGCGCGGTCGTCGGCTGGGACGGTGCCCGGCTGTCGATGATCCTGGCGGTTCTGGAAGCCCATTGCGGCGTCCGCTTCGGCACGCACGACGTCTATCTCAACGTTGCCGGCGGCTACCGAATTTCGGAGCCGGCGGCCGACCTGGCGGTGGCGGCGGCACTGGTTTCCTCGCTCACCGGTCTTGCCCTTCCCGCCGATTGCGTCTATTTCGGCGAAATCAGCCTTTCGGGTGCAGTGAGGCCGGTTGCGCACGCGCAGCAGCGCCTCAAGGAAGCCGAAAAGCTGGGTTTCGGAAGCGCGGTTCTGCCCTTGGGCAGCGAGGAACTTGTTGGTGGTAATGGAGCCGGGGGGATCGGAACCGGCGCTTTCCAACCCACCGAGCTGGCCGATCTCGTGGCGCGCATAGCCGGCTCACGGCGCAGCCGCGCCAACGAGCAAGAGTGATGCGGCTCGTCGAGTCGTGAAAAAGAGATCGGAGTGGGGGCGAAAACATGCCGATTACGCTGCTTGACGGAATTCTCGTCGGCTTCACCCTGGTCTCGGCGATGCTTGCCATGGTTCGCGGCTTTTCGCGCGAGGTTCTGTCGATCATCTCCTGGGCGGCCGCTGCAGCGGCGGCCTTCTTCTTCTACAAGCCGGTGCTGCCTTACATTCAGCCCTATATCGACAACGAAAAGGCCGCCATGGCGGCGGCCGCCGGTATCGTCTTTATTGTCGCGCTGATCGTCGTTTCCGTCATCACCATGAAGCTCGCCGACTGGATCATCGATTCCAGGATCGGCGCGCTCGATCGTACACTTGGCTTCCTCTACGGCGCGGCGCGTGGCATCCTGGTCGTCGCTGTCGCGCTGCTGTTCTTCAATTGGCTGGCCGGCGCCAAGGCTCCAGGCTGGGTTGCCAACGCCAAGTCAAGGCCGCTGCTTGAATCGATCGGTGCCAAGCTGGAAAGCCTGCTGCCCGAGGATCCGGAAAACGCCATCCTCAACAAGCTCAACCCGAATCAGCCGGCCACCGAGACGCCTCTAGCCCCCGACGCGCCTGCAGTGGAAGCCCCTGCCGCCGGCGACGACGCCACCGCTCCGGCACCCGACGACAGCGACGCGCCGCCGGCCGACAATGCGCCCGCGACGCCGCCGGCCAATCCCGCGCCGGCAAACTGATTCGGCAAACCAGCGGGCATCAAGACTGACCATCATGTGAATGTCGCACGACGTGCGTTGCTTTCGATGCGCTATGACCTTATATGGCGACTTTAGCGGAGCTTGAGCCCCCAATGGCAGCCTCAGTGGCAGACGCAGACGACGTGCTTTCCGCCGAAGCCGACGACCATTTCCACGACGAATGCGGCGTGTTCGGCATTTTCGGCCGGCAGGACGCCGCAGCCATTGTAACGCTTGGCCTGCATGCGTTGCAGCATCGAGGCCAGGAAGCGGCCGGCATCGTTTCTTATGACGGCACCCAATTCCATGTCGAACGCCATGTCGGCCTGATCGGCGACACTTTCACCAAGCAGCGCGTCATCGACAGCCTGCAAGGTAATCGCGCCATCGGCCACACGCGCTATGCCACCACCGGCGGCTCCGGCATGCGCAACATCCAGCCTTTCTTCGCCGAACTTGCCGATGGCGGCTTTGCCGTCGCCCACAACGGCAATCTCACCAACGCCATGACCGTGCAGCGCGCGCTGCAGAAGCAAGGCGCCATCTTCTCTTCCACCTCCGACACCGAGACGCTCTTGCATCTCGTTGCCACCAGCAAGGAGCGCGACCTGAATTCGCGCTTTATCGACGCGGTGCGCCAGGTCGAAGGCGCCTTCTCGCTGGTGGCCATGACCTCGAAGAAGATGATCGGCTGCCGCGACCCGCTCGGCATCCGCCCGCTGGTGCTCGGCGATCTCGACGGTGCCTGGATCCTCGCCTCGGAGACCTGCGCGCTCGATATTATCGGCGCGCGTTTCGTGCGCGACCTGAAGCCCGGCGAAATGGTCGTCGTCACCAGCAAGGGCATCGAAAGCCTGTTCCCGTTCGAGCCGCAAAAGACCCGCTTCTGCATTTTCGAATATGTCTACTTCGCCCGGCCGGATTCTTCGGTCGAAGGCCGCAACGTCTACGAAGTGCGCAAGCGCATTGGCGCCGAGCTGGCGCTGGAGAGCCCGGTCGAGGCCGACATCGTCGTGCCTGTGCCCGATTCGGGCACGCCGGCTGCGATCGGCTTTTCGCAGGCCGCGGGCATTCCGTTCGAACTCGGCATCATCCGCAACCATTATGTCGGCCGTACCTTTATCCAGCCCGGCGATTCGATCCGCCACATGGGAGTCAAGCTCAAGCACAACGCCAATCGCCGCATGATCGAAGGCAAGCGCGTGGTGCTGGTGGACGATTCGATCGTGCGAGGCACCACCAGCCAGAAGATCGTGCAGATGGTGCGCGATGCCGGCGCCAAGGAAGTGCATATGCGCATCGCTTCACCGCCGACGCGCGCCTCCTGCTTTTACGGCGTCGACACGCCGGAAAAATCGAAGCTGCTGGCGTCGCGCATGTCGGTGGAAGAGATGGCCGAGTTCATCCGCGTCGATTCGCTCGGCTTCCTGTCGATCGACGGGCTCTATCGCGCCGTCGGCGAGGCCGGCCGAGACAATGAGCAGCCGCAATTCTGCGACGCCTGCTTTACCGGGCAATATCCGACCCGGCTTGCCGATTTCGAAGGCTCCGACAATGTGCGCACGCTGTCGCTGTTAGCGGCGGGCGGGTCCTAGGATCACACTGCTATCGTGAATGTCGCCGGTCTAAAAACGTCTTCGGGGTCGCTTTGTGGCGCCCCCCTCTGTCCTGCCGGACATCTCCCCCACAAGGGGGGAGATCGGCGTTCATTTCCACTTTCGCCAATCTCCAACCTTGCGGGTCGATCGCCGCCGGCGCGGCAGCCCAATCTCCCCCCTTGTGGGGGAGATGTCCGGCAGGACAGAGGGGGGCGACGTAGACCGCCACACTTCGGAGTTCCCCGGTGAATCCTCCCCTCGACCTCTCCGGCCGCGTTGCGGTCGTCACCGGCGCCTCGCGCGGTATCGGCTATTTCATCGCCAGGGAGCTTGCCGCCGCCGGTGCGCATGTGATTGCGGTTGCCCGCACCGTCGGCGGGCTGGAAGAGCTCGACGACCAGATCAAAGCAGGCGGCGGACAAGCGACGCTGGTACCGCTCGATCTTGCCGACATGGCGGGGATCGACCGGCTGGGCGGCGCCATCCACGAGCGCTGGGGCAAGCTCGACATACTGGTCGCCAACGCCGCGGTGCTCGGCGTGATTTCGCCGATCGGCCATGTCGAGGCCAAGACTTTCGAGAAGGTGATGACCATCAACGTCACCGCAACATGGCGGCTGATCCGCTCGGTCGACCCGCTGCTCAGGCTTTCCGATGCCGGCCGCGTCATCGTGCTGTCTTCCAGCGCCGCCCATACGGCACGCGCCTTCTGGGCGCCCTATGCGGCGTCGAAAGCTGCGGTCGAAGCCATGATGCGTTCCTGGGCGCATGAGACCGAAAACCTGCCGCTCAGGGTCAACGCCGCCGATCCCGGGGCGACGCGCACCGCTATGCGGGCGCAGGCCGTACCCGGCGAGGATCCTGAAACGCTGCCGCACCCTTCGGAGATCGCCAAGCGTGTCGTGCCGCTGGCCAGCCCTACACTCAAGGAGACGGGGCTGATCTTCCAGGCCAAGCACAACCGCTTTGTCGCCTACCGGCAGCCGGAGTAAGCGGCCCGACATCACGCGGCTGTGATGCCGTGGCTTAACGCCGCGCTTTGGCCCAGCTTTCGCCGCTAGGCCGGAGTTGCTAGGATCGTGCGACTCCCAAAACAAGCAGAGCGAGGAAATACCCATGGCGGCACCGAGCGTAGCGTTAGTCTGGTATCTGGTGATCGCCGGCCCGCAAGGCGGCATGGTCGTGTTGCCCAGCACATTCGACACTCGCGAACAATGCACCTTCGCCATAACCGAATACGAGAAGCAACCGACGCCGGCCGGCTGGTCGGTGCAGTGCGTGCCGAGCGCCTCGCCCTTCGCCGACGAGGGCGACGCCGAGGAGCCGTCGGCGCAGTAGAGAGCTTAATCTTCCCTCTTGAGGAGCCCTCAAGGGGGAGATCGTCAGCGTCGCGCGCTTACCGTCAGCTCCGGCTTCTGGTTGATGGTCTGGAGCACCACGCAGTAGCGCTCGGTCAGCTTGAGCAGCGCATCGATGCGCTCCTGCGGCTCGTCGGTGTCGAGGCCAAATGTCAGCCGGATGGCGCGGAAGCCAACCGGCGCATCCTTTGCCACACCAAGCGTGCCGCGAAAGTCGAGGTCGCCTTCGGCTTCCACCGTGGCGGCCCCAAGCTTGAAGTCCAGCGCCGTCGCCACCGCCTTCAGCGTGACGCCGGCGCAAGCCACCAGCGCCTCCAGCAGCATGTCGCCGGAGCAGAGTTCGAGCCCGGTGCCGCCGGTCGCCGGATGCAGCCCGGCAATGGCGATCGCCCTGCCCGTCTCGACCTTGCAGGCGATCGATTGGTCGTCGACCGAGCCTTTGGCGCGAAGAGTAATCAGCGCGCGCGAGGCGTCGTCGCGATAGGCTTCCTTCAGCGGCGCCTGCATGGCCTTCAATGCGATCGCGTCCATTTCATTTCTCTCCTGTAGTTGCCTGGCTTCGCTGCTTAACGGCGGTGTCGCCTGCCCCAGACGCAAGTCCCCGCTGGCGTAGCGCTTAGCAGGGTTTCGCCCGTATAGCCTGGCGATACGGGAGCATCCAACGCCTTCAAACCCTCTCTCGCAACACATTCGTAAGGCCGCCGGACATCTGGCCGATATCGCCATCATGGAAACCCGCGAAAGGGTTCTTGCCGGCGTCCTGTTCACCGGGGCTGCCTACCTGCTGTTTTCGATGCACGACGCCTCGATCAAGCTGACACTATGGTGTCAGGACGGGGCGGCGTAGGTTGGTGAGATGACGGAATCGCTTGACATGCCAGGCGCAGTGGAAAGCGCCCGCGAACGTACCCTCGGCATCATCCTGGTCTCGGCATCGGCGGCCGTCTTCGGGCTCACCGGCGTGCTGACCAAATCGATCCATGCCGACCCGCTGACCATCACCTGCTGGCGCGGCTTCGTCGGCTCGATCCTGATCAGCCTCTATGTTCTATGGCGCCGCCAGCGCTCCGGCGGTCGCGACAGCCTGCGGCTCGGCTGGCGCGGCTGGCTGCTGGCGATCGAGGGCGCGCTCGCCAGCATCGCCTTCATCTCGGCGTTCAAGTTCACCTTTGTCGCCAACGTCGCGATCATCTATGCCACGGCCCCTTTCGCCACTGCGCTGCTGGCCTTCCTGTTGGTTCGCGAGCCGTTCCGGCTGCAGACGCTTGCCGCCGCCGCCGTGTCACTGTGCGGTGTGGCGATCATGGTCGGGTCCGGCTTCGGCACCGGCCATCTGTTCGGCGACGGGTTGGCGCTGCTGATGACGATCGGCAGCGCCCTTTACATGATCATGGTGCGCGCCTTCCGCGATACGCCGGTGGTGTGGGCGGGTGCCGTGTCGGCTTTCCTTCTGTTCGTGCTCGGCTGGTTCGTCACCGAACCGCTGGCGGTCTCGGCCAGGGACGCAGTGCTCCTAGCCACCTTCGGCTCCTCGTTCGCGCTGGCCTCGATCCTGTGGACGGAGGGCACCCGGCTTATTCCGGCGGCCGAGTCCGGACTGCTGGGTTCGGCCGAAGTTCCATTCGCGATCCTGTTTGCCTTCCTGTTCCTGACGGAGATCCCGCCGGCAGCCAGCATGCTCGGCGGCGCCATCGTGCTTTGCGCGGTGTTCGCTCACGCCGGCCGCGACTGGCTGATGGCCAGGCAGCGCGCAGCGGATGCATGACCAATCCTCGCCGAGTCCGAGGGCGAGTTGATGGTCCGATCACGAGAAATCCGTTCCTGAAAATAAATTTGAAAAGTCATGGAACCATCATAGGGCCCAGGCATTATGGCTGCGACGGGCCACCCCAAGTCCCCCCAAACCCCTCGGCCCGTCCTACTCAGAAGCCGACCGCAAGGTCGGCTTTTTCTTTGCTGGCTCAATTGGCAAAGGCCAGGTTGCCGCTGAACAACGCGGCCAGATCCTGCGCCGGCCGGTCGGCATCCTCACGCAAGCGGACGGCGAATTCGGCGATCGGCACCGGCGGCAGATCGAGATCGCGCGGCGCCTCGACGATGCCGGAATGAGCGAAGCGCGCCGTCCTCAACGTCAAGGCGATGCCGGCGTGCACGGCCGTGCGCAGGCCGGCAAGGCTGGCACTGCCGGCAGCAATGCGGTAGCGACGGCCGGCCGCATCGAGTGCGCTGGTCGCCGCATCGCGAAACCCGCAATGGGGATCGAGCAGCGCCAAGGGCAGTTCGACGTGGCGGGTGGCCAGCCCGTTCTGTGAGCAAAGCCAGATCATTGGTTCCTTGAGCACACCGACTTCGTCCCGTGTCGGCACCTGCCGCATGGCAATGGCCAGATCAAGAGTGCCGGCCTGCAAAGCCTGCGCCAGTTCGGCGGAACGGCCGACGCGCAGTTCGATCCTGACGCGCGGATGGCTGACAGCGAAAGCCCTGAGCAGCTGCGGCAAGCCGCTGTCGGCGAAATCCTGCGTCGTGCCGATGGCGAGGCGCCCATCAGCGTGCGCCCCTTTGAGGGCCAGCCACGCCTCACGGTGCAGGGCAAGGATGCGCCGCGCGTGGCCGACCAGATCCTCGCCTGCCGGCGTCAGGCCGCGCCCGCGCCCCTGCGGCACCAGCAGCGGTTCGCCGACGACGTCCTCCAGCCGCTGCATCTGCGCGGTCACTGCGGACGGCGAGCGGCCGACGATTGCCGCGGCCCGCGCCAGGGAACCACCATCGACGAAAGCGAGAAAAGTCTTGAGGAGGTCGGGATCAAACATTTGCATCATTCGACACTATCAAAGTGTTTATCAAAAACAATTCGATTTTTTTGATTAAAGAACGATGGCATGATTTTCTCGACGGCGAAGAGGCGCCGCTTGAAACCGAGGAGAAGAAATATGCCGATCATCAATATCAGCGTTACCGGCAAGCCCGATGCCGCTTTGTCCGCCGCCATTGCCAAGGAGGTGACCGAACTGACGGCCACGCATCTGCGGAAGGACGCGACGATCACAGCTGTTGCCATTTCCTATCACGACTCCGAGCACTGGTTCGCCGGCGGCAAGTCGCTGGCCGAGCATGGCGCCAACACGGCTTGGCTCGACATCAAGGTTGTCGACGGCACCAACACCAAGCTCGAACTGGAGGCGTATCTGCAGGCAATTTTCGCCGCATTCGGCCGGCTTCTGGGCAAGATGCATGAGGAAAGCTACGCCCTCGTGCATGAAGTGCCTGCTGCCGCCTATGGCTTTGGCGGCAAGACGCAGGAATTCCGCTTCATCAGCGGAGGATGAAAGCGGCGTAGTTGCGATCGGCAGCCGAGCCAACTGATGACAGGAGAGAAGGAAAAAATGGAGCCGCATTGACGTTGATCCAACTTCGGCTAGGTTCTCACCCGAAGCGGCCACTGAAGAGCCGCGACATGAGATTGTTGGGAGAGATGCGGCGATGATCCTGACACTGGCGCTGCTTGCGGGTCTTGTCGCGGCCTGGCTGCTGATCGGCGTGCTGGAGAAGTTCCGCCTCGGCCTGCGCTTGAGCCAAGCGCTGCTCTACGTCCCGTTCAAGCTCGCCTACCGGATCAGCGATGAGCGCATCAAGATTGCCCGGAAGTCGGCGGCCCCCGTCATCTACGTCATTTGGCATCAGTCGCGCATCGAGCCCGCGCTGATGCTGTCGCTGCTGCCGGAGGACACGCTGCACATCCTCGACCCGGCTTCGGCCAGATCGCCCTGGCTGGAGCCGTGGCGAGAGCTCGGCCGCACGATCGCCTTCAACGCCAAGCACATTTTCGTCAGCCGCAGGTTGGTGCGGGTGCTGAAGGGCAAGGGCCGGCTCGCCGTTTACCTGCCGGATGGGGTCGAGCCCGACGTAAAATCGTTTCGGCTGTTTCGCGCCATCACCCGTATCGCGATGCAGGCCGACGCCCGCATCGTGCCGATCTTCGTTGCCGGGGCACGCAGCCTGCCGGCCTCGCTGACGCCGGCGGACAAGGCGCCGCGCCATTGGCTTCCGCAGCTGTCGCTCAGCGTCCTGGAGCCGATGACCGTCGCCGAGTTGGTGGCGCGGAACCCAGATCAGGCCTCAAACACCAACGCGCTGTTCGACCGCTTCGCCGAGGCCAGGCTTTTCGGCAGCGATCTCGATCGAGCGCTGTTCCTCGCCATGCGCGATGCCGCCGACCGCGTCGGCGCCTCACATACAATTGTCGAGGACGTCATCGGCGACGCGCTGAGCTACCGGAAAATGTTCATCGGCGCGCGCGTTTTGGGCCGCCGTCTCGAGGCGATTACCGCGCCGGGCGAAGCGGTGGGGCTGCTCTTGCCCAACGCCAATGGCGTCGTGCTGTCGTTCGTCGGACTTTTGTCGGCTGCGCGGGTGGCAGCAATGATCAACTATACCGCCGGTCCGGCGAGCGTCACCGCCGCCGTCCGCACGGCGGTAATCCGAACCGTGGTCTCCTCACGCGCCTTTGTCGAAAAGGCCAACCTCGCCGACATCGTCGAGGCGGTGGAAAAAGGCGGGGCGAAACTGCTGTGGCTGGAGGATGTTCGCGCAAGCGTGACCGTGCTGGACAAGGCGGCAGCCGCCTTGCTGTGGCGCTGGCCATTGCAGCGCCAGGATGCGGCCAAGCCGGCGGTAATCCTGTTCACCTCAGGCTCGGAAGGCACACCCAAGGCCGTGGTGCTGTCGCACCGCAACCTTCTTGCCAATGCGATGCAGGCCGAAGCCCGCATCACCATCTCACCGGCCGACATCCTGCTCAACGTGCTGCCGGTGTTCCACTCGTTCGGGTTGACCGGCGGCACCATCCTGCCGCTGGTAACCGGCGTAAAGCTGTTCCTTTATCCCTCACCGCTCCACTACAAGCTTATTCCGGAGGTGGCGCGCAAGGTCCGGCCAACGGTGATGTTCGGCACCGACACGTTCCTCGCCAACTATGCCCGCACCGCCAAGGACGGCGATTTTTCCAGCCTGCGCTTCGTCGTCGCCGGTGCCGAGGCGGTGAAGCCGGAGACGCGCCGGGTGTACCGGGAACGCTTCCAGGCGGAGATCATCGAAGGTTTTGGATTGACCGAGGCCGCACCCGTGGTTGCCGTCAATACCGCCATTCACGGTCGCGACGGCACGGTCGGGCGGCTGCTGCCGGCGATACGCATGAAACTCGAACCGGTCGAAGGCATCAGCGACGCCGGCCGGCTGTGGCTCGACGGGCCGAACCTGATGATGGGCTACATGACCGGCGATCGGCCTGGCGAGTTGCAGCCGCTCGAAGGCTGGCACGACACCGGCGATATTGTCTCGGTCGATCGCGAAGGCTTCATCACCATCCGCGGCCGCGCCAAGCGCTTCGCCAAGATCGCCGGCGAGATGGTGTCGCTTGGTGCGGTCGAGATGCTGGTGCAGTCGCTGTGGCCGGAAGAGCATCACGCCGTAGTGGCAGTGCCGGACAAGCGGCGCGGCGAGCGCCTCGTTCTGGTCACCACCGCCGACAATGCCGATCCCGACGAATTGCGCGAATTCGGCAAAAAAGCCGGGGCGGCCGAACTGATGGTGCCGAACGACATCGTCAAGGTCGGGGAGATCCCGGTACTGGGCTCCGGCAAGACGGACTATGTCTCGACTAGAAAGCTGGCGCTCGAGAGACTGGGACTGAGCGCAGCCGCCTGAGGTTTCCTGTCGAAAACTCTAAACGCGTCGCGTTCGACAAGCCTTGTGCGACGCGCTTTGGATTCTTGGTTTTATGCATGTGGTTATCGCAAAACCGCTGCACACTTTTGCGCGACATGCATTAGAAGACCACCACGGACAACAGCAGAATTACGCCAAGGGCCATCATCAGCAGGCCCGGCCAGTTCTGCGACAGGCCGAGAAAACGGAGCCCGCGCCGCCGCGGCTCCAGGGTCGGACCTGGTGTTGCGAGATTGGGCGTCGGGCTATCCGGCGCGGTGGAGACGGCGACCGGTTCGCTGAGCCGCCCACGCATGATGGCTGCAACCGCCATATATACGAGGCCGGCAATAGTCAGTAACGCGCCGATGAGGATGACAGCCATTTCTCCTCGTTTCCGATGGTTTCTGAGCCCGATGCGGCAGCTTGCGCGATGTTGACGACGTATCACGAGCAGCCGCTTAAACCGGAGCTACCGACACAAACGGTCTAGCCGCCCAGCAAGTTCCGAAAACGGGTTTTTGAGGTGCGTTCCGCAGCGCCGCGTGCTCTGCGAGCCGCTCCCAAGTCAAAACGGCTGACCCTTTCGGAATCGTGCACTGCCAGGCGCAGGCCGAATTTGGCACCAAACCTGTCAGCCGATGTCCGAGGACGGCACCTTCTCGCCTTCGCGCTTGGCGCGTCTCGAATAGGCGCGCACACTGAACGGCAAGAAGAGCAGATAGCCGGCAACCGAGGCCGTCAGCGTATACCAGGGATAGGTCATCAAAAGCAGGACGTAAAGGACGACGGCGAGGATGATCGGCAGCACTCTGTCGCCCGGTATCCTGAGGCTCTTGCCGGAATAGACGGGCAGTCGGCTGACCAGCAGGAATGCCACCAAAATTGTAAAGCCGGTGGCAATGAAGGCCGCCAGGCGGCTGGGTTCAAGGCCAAGCCTGAGGAAGAACAGATAGAGCGGCAGCATCACCAGCACCGCACCCGCCGGCGCCGGAACGCCGACGAAATATTCGGTCTGCCACTGCGGACGGTCGAGCTCTTCGTCGAGCACGTTGAAGCGGGCAAGCCTCATCCCACAGGCGATGGTGAACAGGAGCGCCGCGATCCAGCCCGGCGAACCTGCCCTGTCGAGCAGAAAGGCATAAAGCACCAACGCCGGTGCCACGCCGAAATTGACGATATCGGCCAACGAATCCATCTGGGCGCCGAATTTGGAGGTCGCCTTCAGCATTCGCGCCAGGCGGCCGTCGATACCATCGAGAAAGGCGGCGAGCAGCACCATCACCACCGCCGGCTCGAAGCGGCCCTCGAAGCCGAAGCGAATACCGGACAGGCCGGCGCAGATGGCAAGCACCGTGACCAGATTGGGCAGCACCATGCGCATCGGGATTTCGCGGATGCGCGGGCCGCCGCCGCCATGCGCCTCGAATTTCTTGAACGGCGGGGCCAACGGTCAGGAGATCCGCACGAGCGGCGTTGCGGCAACGCCGCCGAATTCCGCCAGCACCGTCTCACCGCCGACCGCGGTCTGGCCGACCGCGACGCGCGGCGTCGCGGTCGAGGGCAGGAATACATCGACGCGCGAGCCAAAGCGGATCAGTCCGAAGCGCTCGCCGGTGCCGATGACGCCGCCGGGCTCGGCCCAGCAGACGATGCGCCGCGCCACCAGACCGGCGATCTGCACCGCGGCCACTGTGCCGTTGGGGCTTTCGATGACCAGCCCGTTGCGCTCGTTGTCGGTACTTGCCTTGTCGAGTTCGGCGTTAAGGAATTTTCCTGGCCGATGCTCGATCCTGGAAATGCAGCCACGCACGGGGGAGCGGTTCACGTGACAGGAAAAGACGTTCATGAATACCGAGATGCGGGTCATTTCACCGCCGCCGAGGCCAAGCTCGCGCGGCGGCACTGCCGGGCCGACCGCCGAGACGATGCCGTCGGCAGGGCTGACAACCACCCGGTCGTCAATCGGCGTGACACGCTCGGGATCGCGGAAGAAATAGGCGCACCAGGCGGTCAGGATGAGACCGATCCAGAACAGGGTCGAGGAGAAATAGCCAAGAAAAAGCGTAGCGGCACCAAACGCAGCGATAAAGGGATAACCCTCGCGATGGATCGGAACGAACGCATTCTTGATCGTGTCAACGAGGCTCATGGGATGAGGGCAACCTTGGTTCCAAGTCCGGCCTCAATAGCGGAAACACCCCGCGGTCGCAACGCGACAATGGGAGCGCTTGGAGGTGGCGGTCGTCGCCGTCTCAGAACGGCCAAGCGAAATCCACTCAGGCACCCGCTGCCGCCGCTTGGTCGAAATACTCCTCGAACTCGCGCCGATCGGCCTCCGCCAAGCTCTCTTCGTGGCTGCCGCGTAGCACGCCGCCTTTCGGGGTCGACTGGAGGAAGAATACATGCCCGTCGGCCATAACCACCCAGTTCACAACCGTGCCGCCTTCCCTAGCCACGACCGAGTTCGCAGAGACGACAGCATCGGTCGGATCGAACCCGGCCCTGCGCAGCAAGAGGTCGGCAGCGATCGGCGCATGATAGGCTGCGGCCAATTCGAGCACCGTTTCTATTGCCTGCGCTTCAACCCGGCCAAGTCTCTTGCCGACGCGCGGGGCGCCGGCAGCGAATGGATTCTCGCCCGGACGCGCGACGGACGGATCCTCCGGGCCGATATATTCATAGACGGCCGCATGCGCGGGCGTGGCGACGGCTAGACGCGGCTCCCTGGCATTGGTGCGCAGCTGAAAAGCCAACAATTTTTCGCCCTCGACGTCCAGCACCCTTGCCATGCCGAGCGCCAGCTTGACCTCGGGCCTGGGCGCCTCGGCGCATGCAAGGCCGACGCCGATATCACGCCAGCCCGTCATTTGGTTGACCAGCTTGCCAACAGAACGATGGAGTAGCCTCGGCTCGCGCCGGGGATTGGCCATGGCCAGTTGATGGATGGCTTCTCCGTAGTCGGCATCCTCAACGATTGCGAGTTCAGGCCATGAGTTTATCCAGCGCGCCGATAGAGCGAGCATCGATGCGGCCTGATCGGCTTGGTAGAATAAATGGTCGAGCGTACTGAGCTGATCGTCAGTACCGCCTTCGAAGCCTGTCTGTTCCTCAGTCTCCTCGGGGTGCTCCCCGACCCAGGCAGCCATCTGGTCCAAAGTCGCCAGTTGTCCGTGCGCGCCCATCTCAGCGAGGGCGGCGCGTGCGTCGGCAATGACCGTGTCGAGTTCTTCGCCAGAATTATAGATGAACTGGCTATGGCCGCCATTGTTGACCTCAGCCAAATAGTCATCGGCATGACAGGCCTGCATTGCCTTGGGGCTGATTTCGTTGGAACGGTAAATGCCTTGCGAGAGCATGGCTTCGATGAATTCTCTGACGGCTACAATGAGGGCGAAAGGATTGTCGGCCGCGTCTTCCACGACTGAACGCGGCACGATCACCGAAGATGAGGGCTTGCCCGCGAATGACTGCTTGGACCGAACCGGTGAAATGGTCGCTGATTGCTGAAATTTCTTCTTGGCCCAGCGGGGAAATCTTTCGAACACGTCAAATGCCCTTCCTGCTTGCCACAACACGATTTCTGCGGGCCAACGTGATTCTTGCATTTGACTTTCCCGTCCGCAAGCACCGGCCGGCTATACTTCATTGCAGAAGGATGAGCGGCGGCGCACGGCGCAACGAGCGGTTCTGCGCAGCTACTCAGGTCAAACATAACGACGCCGTTGCCACCCTTCCTTGTCGGAACGCCGCACTCTCGTCCGTCCTTGGCAGGACAGCGCCTCTCATGGCCTTCCGGCCATGACGATTTGCGCAAATCTGGAGGTTCTCGGCCCATGCAGAAATCAGCAGCTAGGCAAGTGCAACTGGTGATGGACGGCTTGGCCTTCGGCGAGTCGCCGCGCTGGCATGACGGCAGGCTTTGGTTCTGCAACTGGGGAACCGGCCAGATCATCGCCGTTGACGCCCTAGGGAACAGCGAGATCGGGCTCACCGTGCCGGCCACCCTGCCCTATTCCATTGACTGGCTTCCGGACGGGCGCCTGCTTGTCGTGTCCGGCCGCGAAGGGCTGATCCTCAGGCAGGAGGCAGACGGGAAGCTGGTCACCCATGCCGATCTGAGACACCTGTCGAAGAGCCCGTGGAACGAGATCGTCGTCGAGGGGCGCGGCAACATCTATGTAAATGGCGGTGGACCGGCTCCGGCTCCCGGCCAGCATTTCGGCCCCGGCACCATCGTGCTGGTTGCGCCTGACGGCTCGGTTCAGCAAGTGGCTGAGAACCTCGCCTTCGCCAATGGCATGGCAGTGACGCCTGACAACAAGACGCTGATCGTTGCCGAGTCCCACGCCAACCGGCTGACCGCCTTCGACATCGCTGCCGATGGCCACCTTTCTAACCGCAGGATCTGGGCCAATCTAGGCAACGGTTTTCCCGACGGCATCTGCCTCGATGCCGAAGGCGCGGCTTGGTACGCCGACGTTCCGAACAGACATTGCGTGCGGGTGCGCGAGGGCGGCACAATGCTCGAAAGCGTCGACGTCGATCGCGGTTGTTTTGCCTGCATGCTCGGCGGCATTGAGGGAAAAACGCTGTTCATCGTGGCCGCCGAATGGCGCGGCTTCGAACATATGATCAGCGATGCCCGTACCGGCCAAGTGCTCAGGGTCGACGCTACTGCGCCGGGCGCCGGCTGGCCGTAGAGAGCTTACACCCCGGGGATCCGCTGATAGTTGGCAATATCGGCCTTGACGCCAAGTCGCGCAATGGTCTCCTGAGGATTGAAGCCGCTGCGCTCATGCGCGGCCTTGATGATCGGCACGACCTTGTCGACGGCGGCCTGCCCTTCCCATTCGACAATGGTCACCAGGTTGAACTCGCCCGGCCCCGAGAATTGCTCGAGCAGGAAATCCTGGACGAACCCTTGCTGCTGGCGCAGCAATTCATGCGTCATGCGGACCTTGGCAAGAATCTCCTCGCGGGCGTTGGCCGGAACAACAAACTTGTCCACCCGGAATACGCTGCCGCCACTAACTGCCTGATTTATCCCATTCATATCGATTGTCTCCGTTTTCGAACGACGCATCCTGCTACGATCCAAAACGGCTTACGACCTGAACTTAAGTTGAGGTCAAGCACGAATTTTCAGCTCACCTCCGAGGTGCGGCGACGGACGACGACGCCGAACTCGTCGCTTTCGCGGGCAATGCGCAGCCGCTCCTCGGCCTCGCTTGCCTCGCGCTGGCGGTCCCACATCGATGCATAAAGGCCGCGCTTGACCATCAAGGCGGCATGGGTGCCGCGCTCGGCGATCTGGCCGTCCTGCAGGACGATGATCTCGTCGGCCGAAATCACTGTAGACAGCCGATGGGCGATGACGAGGGTGGTGCGGCCCTGGCTGACCAGGTCGAGTGCCGCCTGGATCTCCTGCTCGGTGTGGCTGTCCAGCGCCGAGGTCGCCTCATCGAGCATCAGGATCGGCGGTGCCTTCAAGATGGTGCGGGCAATCGCCACCCGCTGCTTCTCGCCGCCGGACAGTTTCAACCCGCGCTCGCCGACCATTGAGCGATAGCCGTCTGGCAGCCGCTCGATGAACGGTCCGATCTGGGCCAGTTCTGCCGCCATGCGCACATCCTCTTCGCTGGCGCCGGTGCGGCCGTAGCGGATGTTGTAGGCGATGGTGTCGTTAAACAACACCGTGTCCTGCGGCACCATGCCGATGGCGGCGCGCAAGCTCTCCTGCGTCACGTCGCGAATGTCCTGGTCGTCAATCAGAATCTTGCCGCGCTGGATGTCGTAGAAGCGAAACAGAAGCCGCGAAATGGTCGACTTGCCGGCTCCAGAGGGACCGACAATGGCCACCGTCTTGCCGGCCGGCACCTCGAAGCTGATGCCCTTCAGGATCTTGCGGTTGGAGTCGTAGGAAAAATGCACGTCACGGAATTCGACCTTGCCGGCATCGACGGCCAGTGGCTCGGCGCCCGTCCGATCGACGATCTCGCGCTTGACGTCGAGCAGATCGAACATGTTTTCGATGTCGGTCAGGCCCTGGCGAATTTCGCGGTAGATCATGCCGATGAAATTCAGCGGCACCGAAAGCTGCATGAGCATGGCGTTTACGAAGACGAAATCGCCGACGCTCTGTGTGCCTGCCTTGACCTCGAGCGCCGACATCACCATGACGACGGTCATGCCGATGCCGAAGATCACACCTTGGCCGAAGTTCAGCCAGCCAAGCGAGGTCCAGGTCCTGGTCGCCGCCAACTCATAGCGCGCCGTGGAACGGTCGAAGCGCTCGGCCTCCATGGCTTCGTTGTTGAAATATTTGACTGTTTCGTAGTTGAGCAGTGAATCGATCGCCTTCGTGCTGGCTTCATTGTCGCTGTCGTTCATCTCGCGGCGGATCGAAATACGCCAATCGCTCGCCCTGACGGTGAACCAGACGTAGAGCCATACCGTGACCGCGATCACCAAGACGTATAGCCAGCCATAGGTCACGGCGAAGATGCCGGCGGTGAGCGCGAATTCGACGATTGTCGGCGCCGTCGCCAGCATGGTGAAGCGGACGATCGTCTCGATGCCCTTGGTGCCGCGCTCGATGACGCGCGACAGTCCGCCGGTGCGCCGTTCGAGGTGGAAGCGCAGTGACAGTTCGTGCATGTGCACGAAGGTGCGGAAGGCGAGCCGCCGCACCGCATGCTGGCCGACCCGTGCAAACAGGGCGTCGCGCAACTGGTTGAAACCGAGTTGCACCAGCCGCACGGCGTTGTAGGCGACGACCAGCATGACCGGCGCCAGCAGGAAGGCCGGCAGCGGCGGCGGCGATTTGCTATCGCCGGCCAGTGCGTCGGTCGCCCATTTGAAGAAATAGGGTCCGGCCACCAGGGTCAGCTTGGCGACAACCAGCAGCACGGTTGCCCACACCACCCGCGCCCTCAGATCGGCGCGGTCGGCCGGCCACATATAAGGCCAGAGATTGCGCAACGTTCTGAAGGTCGAGCCGGATTCGGCGGAAACGGTTTTCTCGGCCATTCTTGTTTACCTTTTATGTCTTAGCGGCCGGAGCAGCAGGAATCGACCAGCGCGGCCAGCGATGCCGAAACATCGGCGAGCGCGGCACGGTCGAGCTCATAGCGCGAGCGCTGGCGGTCAGGCTCGAAGCGGATCAGACCGGCCTCGACCAGTATCTTCAAATGCTGGGAAACGGTGGACTGCGCCAGATCGAGATGCTCGACGACCTCGCGACAGCAGCAGGAACGACTGGCGGACAGGTGTTTGACAATGTCGATCCGCGCCGGATGCGAAAGGGCCGCGAGCCGGACAGCGACGGCGCGGCTATCCGGTGTGCAGTTGGCCGGCGCGCGTTCATCTACCGCGCGGCGTCGGTCCGTTACGAGGGGAGATTCGGTCATCGTCCATCGGCGATAAACGATGACTGGCCCCGCCGCAAGCTATCCTGATGGGCAGAACGCTACTCGGCCTTGGCTGGCGCCGTCCTCATCTGGTCACCCATTGCCTTGAGATCGGCGGGCTCGCCTTCCTTCGATTTCTCCGGCACCTTGAACACCTGCCCCGGCCAGATGCGGTTCGGATTGCTGATCTGGTCCTGGTTGGCGAGATAAATGGTCGAGTAGCGCATGCCTTGGCCATAGACACGCTGCGAAATCCGCCACAGCGTGTCGTGGCGGCGGATGATGACTGCGCCATCGGCATGTTCGAGCTTTGGAGCCACGGCCTCGGGAGTTTCGCCCGGAGGCATCGCGACAGCCATTTCTGCCGGGGCCTCGGTCGCAGGAGTGGGGGCGGGTGCGGGCGTTTCGGCGGCTGTTGCCGGTGTAGCCTGCGCGGCTTCGGTCGCCGGCGCAGTCGGCTCGGCTGGCTTTACTTCGGCAGGCTTTGGCCCGGCCGGCGCCACGGCGGCAACCGCCTCGCCCGGCTCGCGTTCGAACGGCACGGCGGCACGGGCCACCACCGTCACGCCGTCGGCGTCGAGCGCGTCGACATGGATGGTGTAGGTGCCGACCGGGATGTCGCGTGTCGCTTCGACCAGGAAGTGGCGGTCGGGCGAGGTCTTCGCGTCGCCGAGCAGGATATCGTTGGCATAGGCGCGCACCTTGCGGCCGGGATCGGCGACGCCGGCAACGAAAATCTTGTTGCCGTCGATTTCGACGGCTTCGACGACGATCTTGGGCTCCGTCGCGGGAACAGCGGGCGCTGCTGGTGTGGCGGGCGCCGCCGGAGCCGGCGCGGCTGCAATGGCGGCGGGGGCGGCTGACGCCGGCGCGGCGGCGGCCGGCAGTTCGGTGCCGTTGGCAGGCGGCGAGGCATCAGGTTTTGCCTCAGGGGCCGGAACAGTGAGCAGTTCGGACGGCTTGCCCGGCTCCTCGACCATTGCCAGCACTTGGCCGGTGGAATTCTGGGGGATCGAAACAACGGCGGTCTGCGCCGATGCAGTCACGGCATTGCCAGCCGTCGAGCGCAGCGTGATCGTGTAGTCGCCAGGCTTCAACGGATCGTCGAGAATAATGGCAAAGGCGCCGTCGGGACCGGCGACCGTCGAGCCGAGCACAGTCGAACCGTTGAGAATCTCGACCTTGGCGTTGGGCGCCGCATTGCCGGCGACGACGATCGAGCCGTTGCTTTCGACGCGCACGATGTCGAAGGTCGGCACGATTGCACCTGCTGCGGCCGGCACGGCGGGCCCTGCCGCATCGGTGGACGCTGCGGGCGCAGGCGGCAGCCGGCCCTCGGTCGCTGGAGCGGCCGGTTCCGAAGCCGGGGGCGTCAGCGCCGCGACCTCCGCAGGCGGGGTGGGATTGAGATACGGGTCGAGTGCGCCCGATACATAGGCGGTTGCCGCCGCGGCGACAGAACCGCCAGCCGCGAACAAAAACGCCTTCAACGGATTAATTGCCATGTTTCCCTGCCCCTTAGCCACCTAATTTCGGTCTAGCCTGTTTTACCAAAGCCGACAAGAAAAAGCCCGCCCCAGGGCTTGACCATGCCAATAGTCCCTATCACCAATCATAACATGAACACGATTCGATCTGTCTGCGTCTATTGCGGCTCGTCCCCGGGCCGAGATGAAACCTATATCAAGGCCGGACACCTGCTTGGCCGCTCGATCGCCAAGTCCGGCCTGCGCCTGATTTATGGCGGTGGCACTAAAGGTATCATGGGTGCCGTCGCTGAAGGGGCATTAAAAGCCGGCGGCAAGGTAACGGGTATCATTCCCCGTTTTCTGATCAACCGGGAGGCGACCGAAACCGCGCTTAACCGGCTCGACGAGCTCGTGATCACCGACAACATGCACGAGCGCAAACACAGGATGTTCGAGAAATCCGACGCCTTTGTGGCGTTGCCCGGCGGCATCGGCACGGTCGAGGAGATTGTCGAAATCATGACTTGGGCGCAGCTCGGCCATCACCGCAAGCCTATCGTCTTCGGTAACGTTGGAGGATTCTGGGATCCGATGCTGGCGCTGCTCGACCACATGGCAACGGAAGGCTTCATCCACACGGCACAGAGGGTCAAGCCGCTGGTGGTCGAGGACCCGGAAGCAATCGTCGCCGTCATCATGGTGGCGGGTTCCTCCGTCGATGCACCGACGGAGGGCGTGCAGTCGGTGATTGAGAAGATGTAGAGTGAATGGTGAGTAGTGAGGAGTGAGGAGTGAGTAGTGAGTAGTGAGTAGTGAAGTGCACGACCTCCAAACCGGCGCCCGTCCATTCACTATTCACTCCCCACTCCTGACCTGCGCGCCGAAGAAAACATCGACCAGGAATACATCGCCAGTGCTGTCCAGATCAGGCCAAAGGCGACGGCCTGAACGCTGCCGAAGGGTTCGCCGAAGATCAGCACCGCGATCAGGAAGACGATTGTCGGCGCGATATATTGCATGATGCCGATGGTGGAGAGGCGCAGCAGCCTGGCGCCGAACGCAAACAACAGCAGCGGCACGGCGGTGACCGGGCCGCAGCCGATCAGCAAAGCGGTGTCGTTCAGCGAGTTGGAGACGAAATGATCCTGTCCTGTGGCGATCAGGAAGACGATGTAGCCGAGTGCCGGCACCGACAGCAGCAGCACTTCTAGCAGGAAGCCCTGGCTCGGGCCGATTGGCAGCGTCTTGCGGAAGAAGCCATAGGCGGCAAAGGAAAAGGCCAGCACCAGCGACACCCAGGGCAGCTTGCCAGCGTCGATGGTCAGCACCGCGACGGCGATTGCCGCGAGCAACACCGCCGCGATCTGCAGGCGATCGAGCCGCTCGCCGAGCAGCAGCGCGCCGACAACGACGCTGACCAGCGGGTTGATGTAATAGCCAAGCGCGGTCTCGATCGTGCGGTCGACCGCGATCGCCCAGACATAGATGCCCCAGTTGACCGAGATCAGCGCCGCCGTCAGCACCGCCATCGAAATGATGCGCGGCGAACGAACTGCCGCTTTGAAATCGGCAGTGCGGCCGGCCCAGACCAGGACGGCGGCCGCGATCGGCACCGACCAGACGATCCGGTGGGCGATGACTTCGGCCAGCGGCAGATGCGCGACAGCCTTCATGTAGAAGGGCAGCAGCCCCCAAAGCAGGTAGGCGCCGAGCGCCAGCAGGAAGCCGCGACGAGCTTTGGTATCGGCCTCGGTTTGAAGTGCTTGGGTAGCCATGGCCCAAGGCTATGCGCCAGCGGCTTGCCCAAAACCATCGCAAATTGCTGATGGATCAATGGAGTCTCGCTGATGGTTCAACGCTACTCCGCCGCCGCCAATCCCGCCATATCGCGGTTCTTCATCAACTTGTAGACAATCGAATCCATCAGCGCCTGGAACGAAGCATCGATGATGTTTTCGGAGACGCCGACCGTCCACCAGCGCGCACCGGTGCCGTCATGCGATTCGATCAGCACGCGGGTGATCGCCTCGGTGCCGCCATTGAGGATACGCACCTTGAAGTCGGCCAACTCGAGATCGGCGATCTCGCTCTGGAATTTGCCGAGATCCTTGCGCAGCGCAATGTCAAGCGCGTTGACCGGGCCATGGCCTTCGGCCACCGACATCTTCTCCTCGCCCTCGACCAGCACTTTCACGATCGCCTCCGAGACCGTCTTCAACTGGCCGTTCGCGTCGAAGCGGCGCTCGACCATGCAGCGGAATGAGGTGACGCGGAAGAATTCCGGTAGGCCGTGCAGCATCTTGCGCGCCAGAAGTTCGAAGCTGGCGTCGGCGCCTTCATAGGCATAGCCCTCGGCCTCGCGCTCCTTGACCACGGCGATCAGCGCGTCGAGCCGGTGATCGTCCCGGGGCATGTCGATGCCGCGCCGTTTCAGTTCGGCGAGGAAATTGGCCTTGCCGCCTTGGTCCGAAACCATGACGCGGCGGCGGTTACCGACAGTCTCTGGCGGCACATGCTCGTAGGTCGCCGGCTCCTTGGCCAGCGCCGAGGCATGGATGCCGGCCTTGGTGGCGAAAGCGGAGGCGCCGACATAGGGCGCCTGCGCTTCCGGCGCGCGGTTCAGCAACTCGTCGAAGGCGCGGGACAGGCGCGATATACCGGTCAACGCCTCTGCCGAAATGCCCGTGGCAAAGCGGCCCGAAAAGGCCGGCTTCAACGCCAATGTCGGCACGATCGAGATCAGGTTGGCGTTGCCGCAGCGCTCGCCGATGCCGTTCAGCGTGCCCTGGATCTGGCGCACGCCGGCCTCCACGGCGGCAAGCGAATTTGCCACCGCCTGACCGGTGTCGTCATGGGCGTGGATGCCGAGATGGTCGCCCGGTATGCCGGCCGCGATCACCTTTTCGACGGTGGCGCGCACCTCGGAGGGCTGCGTGCCGCCATTGGTGTCGCACAGAACCACCCAGCGCGCACCGGCTTCATAAGCCGTCCTGGCGCAGGCCAGCGCGTAATCGGGGTTGGCCTTGAAGCCGTCGAAGAAATGCTCGCAGTCGACCATCGCCTCCTTGCCGGCATTGAGCGCGGTCTCGACCGAGGCCTTGATAGCTTCGAGGTTCTCTTCATTGGTGCAGCCGAGCGCGATGCGGACATGGTAGTCCCAACTCTTGGCGACGAAGCAGATGGCGTCCGACTTCGACTGGACCAGCGCGGCGAGGCCGGGATCGTTCGAGATCGACACTCCTGCCCGTTTGGTCATGCCAAAGGCAACGAACTTGGCATCGGCTGTGCGACGCTCGGCAAAGAAGGCGGTGTCGGTCGGATTGGCGCCGGGGTAGCCGCCCTCGACGTAGTCGATGCCGAACTCGTCGAGCAGCTTGGCGATGGCGATCTTGTCCTCGACGGAAAAGTCGATGCCCGGCGTCTGCTGACCATCGCGCAGCGTGGTGTCGAACAGGTAAAGGCGCTCGCGAGCCATGGTCATTTCCCGGCAAACAGGTCCGTCGCGCGGATCAGCGTGTCGAGGATGCCCGGCTCCGAATAGGCGTGGCCGGCGCCTTCGATCAGATGGAAATCCGCTTTCGGCCACGCCTTGTGCAGCGCCCAAGCATAGCGCGCCGGGCACGGCATGTCGTAGCGGCCGTGAACGATGGTACCCGGGATATCCTTAAGCTTCCATGCGTCGCGCAGCAGCTGTCCCTCTTCCAGCCAGCCGGCATGGACGAAATAGTGGTTCTCGATGCGGGCGAAAGCCAGGGCATAATCATCCTGGCCGAAGGGACCACTGGTTTCCAGTTCCGGCAGCAGCGTGATCGTCTCGCCCTCCCATAGGCTCCAGGCCCGAGCGGCCTCGACCCGCGCCGCAGGATCGCTGCCGACCAGGCGCTTGCGGTAGGCAGCCATCATGTCGCCGCGCTCGGCCGCCGGGATCGGCGCCAGAAACCGGTCCCATTTGTCGGGGAACATCTCCGAGACGCCGAACTGGTAATACCATTGGAGCTCGGCGCGGGTCAGCGTGTAGATGCCGCGCACGACCAGTTCGGTGACCCGCTCGGGGTGTTTCTCGGCATAGGCCAGCGCCAGGGTCGAACCCCACGAGCCGCCGAACACCAGCCATTTGTCGAAGCCGCACATTTTTCGCAGGCGCTCGATGTCGGCGACCAAGTGCCAGGTGGTGTTGGCTTCAAGCGAGGCATTGGGCGTCGATTTTCCGCAGCCGCGCTGGTCGAACAGGATGACGTCGTACAACTTCGGATCGAAAAGCCGCCGGTGCTTTGGCGAAATGGTGCCACCCGGCCCGCCGTGCAGGAATACAGCCGGCTTGGCACCCCGGGTGCCGGAGCGCTCCCAATAGACCTGATGGCCATCGCCAACGTCGAGCATGCCGGACTCGAAAGCTTCGATTTCGGAATAGAGGGTACGGAATTCGCTGCTCATAGTTTCAGGCCCTGCTGCGGCCAGTTGGCCGTCTCGTGATCGGGATGCTGGAAGGAGATGATGGATTCCTGTCGCGCGTAGAAATCGGGGTCGTCATGGATCGGCGCATCGAAGATCGTCTCGACCCAAGGCAGCCTCGCGGCGTAGTTGACCTGGATCTGCGGCGCCAGATCGGATCGATCGTCGAAGGCGCCGATGGCGATCTCCAGCGCGCCGGGCTGGCGGTAGGTCAGCGGCGTGCCGCAACGGGCGCAGAACCCGCGATCCATGTTGACCGACGACTGAAAATAACTCGGCTCCTCCCGCACCCATTCGACGCCGTCGCTCGGCACTGTCACCAGTGCGCTGAAAAATGACCCGAACTGTTTCTGGCACATGCGGCAATGGCAGATCGAGGCGCGGCCGAGCGCGCCGTGGATACGGAAGCGCACGGCGCCGCACTCGCAGCCGCCTGTACGAACGGTTTCGGTCATGATCTTTCCTCCGGCGGCCATTGTTCGGTGTCGTGGTCGGGATGCTGGTAAGAGACGAGATCTGCGAGATAGGAGGCAGACGAGACGTCGGCCATCGTTTCCTCGCCGGGCAATTCGTGAACATGATCCACATACGGGAGCTTGGCTTCGACACCCCATTGGATCGTCGGCGCGATTTCCTCGGGGTGGTCGAATGCGGCGATGGCGAGCGCCACGCCGTCGGGCGCTTCGAAGGTCAGCGGCGTGCCGCATTCGGCGCAGAAACCGCGCAACACCGCATTGGAAGAGCGGAAGCGTTTCGGATCGCCGCGCGTCCAATCGAGCCTGGCGCCGCGCACGGAAACCAGCGGCAGGTAGAAATTGCCACTCGCCTTCTGGCACATACGGCAATGGCAGACGGAAGCGTCACCGAGCGCGCCTTCGACGCGGAAGCGCACCGCCCCGCACTGGCAGCCGCCCGTATACACCGGTCTGTTGTCAAGGCTCATCGCGCACTACTCCGGAGCATGGCAGACCGCCTCGACATTGTTGCCATCGGGATCGAGGACGAAAGCGCCATAATAGTTCGGATGGTAGTGCAGGCGCAGACCCGGCCCGCCATTGTCCTTGGCGCCGGCAGCGATCGCGGCGGCGTGAAAGGCATCGACCTCGGCGCGGCTGCGCGCGGTAAAAGCGACATGCTGATGATCCTTCGGCTTGTCCTTGCCGGCGTGCAGCCAAAACACCGGCCGGTCGCGGCCGTAGCCGCCGACCTTAGCACCGCCGGTATATTCCTGCGGCACCATGTAAAGCAGCGAGGCGCCGAGCGGCGCCATCGCCCTGTCGTAAAAAGCCTTCGACGCATCGAAATCCGAAACGGTGATGCCGAGATGATCGATCATCTTTTTACCCCCCAGGTTGTGATACGTTCGCCGGTGACGGGGTCCTTGCCGTCCTTCAGTTGTATGCCTTGCGCCAGCAACTGGTCGCGGATGCGGTCGGCGTCGGCCCAGTTCTTGGCGGCGATCAGCGCGAGGCGTTTGGCGATCGCTTTGGCAATGGCGTCTTCATCCACCTCGGCTGTTGCAACGTCGAAGCCGAGGAACAACAGCGATGCCTTCAGTGAAGCGGCAGCATCATTGTCTTCGGCGACAGCGTTGGCGCTACCAGTGTTGAAATCAACAGCATCGCCAGCCAACTGCGTCAGCAACTGGAATGCGGCATAGGTGGCAAGGTCGTCCGAGAGCGCTTCGATCACATCCGCCGGCACCGGCTTCGCCGCCGGCGGCGCCAGATCGGCCGCCCGCTTCCATTTGCGTAGCGTATTCTCCGCCTCTTCCAGCTTGCGCACGGAAAAGTCGATCGGCTCGCGATGGTGCGTCATCAGCATCGCCAGCCTGAGCACCTCGCCCGGCCATTTGCGGCCGCCAAAGGTTTCCGTCTCCAGCAATTCGGTGATCGAATAGAAATTGCCCAGGCTCTTGGACATCTTCTGCCCTTCGACCTGCAGGAAACCGTTGTGCATCCACACCTTGGCCATCGTTTCGGTGCCGTGGGCGCACCGCGACTGCGCGATCTCGTTCTCGTGGTGCGGAAAGATCAGGTCGATGCCACCGCCATGGATGTCGAAGACCTCGCCGAGATAGGCGGCCGACATCGCCGAGCACTCGATGTGCCAGCCCGGCCGACCCCTGCCCCACGGGCTGTCCCAGCCCGGCTCCTCGGGCGACGACAGTTTCCACAGCACGAAATCCTGCGGGTTCTTCTTGTGCGCATCGACGGCGACGCGGGCGCCGGCCTGCTGCTCGTCGAGATTGCGCTTCGACAACTGGCCGTAGTCCGGCATGGAAGCGGTGTCGAACAGGACTTCTCCAGCCGCGACATAGGCATGGCCGCGTTCGATCAAGCGTTGAATCAAGAAGATCATGTCGACCTTGCCGTCGGGCCTGGGCTCGACGAACTCGGTGGCGCGCGGCTCGACCGTCGGCTGCAGGCAACCGAGCGCCGCCACGTCCTTGTGGAACTGACCGGCGGTCTTTTCGGTGACTCGCCTGATCGCTTCGTTCAGCGACAGCTTGCCAGAGGCAATCTCGTCGCCGAAATCACGCAGTGCGCGGGCGTTGATCTTGTCATCGACGTCCGTGATGTTGCGGACGTAAGTGACGTGCGCTTGCCCGTAGAGATGGCGCAGCAAACGGAACAGCACGTCGAAGACGATCGCCGGCCGCGCATTGCCGATATGGGCGAAGTCGTAGACCGTCGGGCCGCAGACATACATACGCACATTGCGCGGATCGATCGGGAAGAAATCCTCCTTGCTCCGCGTTAGCGTGTTGTAGAGCCGCAGGCTGTTCGATGCGTCAGACATAGGTGCGTTCCCGGTGCGTTACTTTGGTTGAGCACGATCTTTTGGGATCGTGCTCCGGATGGAGTCGGTTACGCCGAGGCGCAAATCGGGCTCCAGCCTGCTGGCCGGGGCGTTTGTCCAATCTGGGAGGAGATGAGGCGAAAACGTCCAGGACCAGCGCGAGGCTAGCCGATAATGCAAATGCCACAAATGACGAAAGACGTTCTCATGGCCGGCTTTATCGCCTTGCCCGGTGTTGCCGTCAAGTCGCTACCTTCGCCAAAAATATCGTTGGCTCACAGGAATTGAGCCACTGAAACATTTTATTAAACAGGTTGGCACTTGCATGAAACATTCGCCGGCCAGATCAGCAAGCGTCACGATTTGGTCGGATTCCACCAGCAAACGCGGACACGAAGACATTACCAGGGAAGAGAACAATGCCTAAGCAAGAGTCCAACAGTGCCAAGCAACCGGCGCTCGCCAGCCATTACCGGGCGATCGGCCCGGCAGCAATCATCGCAGCTCTTTTGCACACCGCGAAGAAGAAGAAGCCGACGCAGAAGATCGTTTCGCCGCGCGCTGCCTGAGAATGCCGGAAAGATTGAGGCGCTCACGGCGAACCAGTAATAGTAGCTTGTGCTAAAATAAACTCATCTGACTGTCGTTCGCGCCGGACTTCTGGCGCGTGACCTTCTCGGGCTCGGCCTCGACGACGCCCTTCTCCTGAATCTCCGGTCCAGTATTGGCGACCTTGTTGACGAGGTCGGAAACCGGGATCGCTTCGAAGAAATCGGGCAGGGCGGGTCTCAGCAGATTGGCCACGTCGCGCGGCTCGAGCGTGCGGCAATCCAGCCAGCGCGCGAAATCCTCGGGATGGATCGCTACCGGCATGCGGTCGTGGATATGGGCAGTATCGGCACTGGCGTGGGCGGTCAGAATGGCCCCGGTGTCCATTTCCGAGCCGCCCGGCTCGGCATAGGTCTCAATCAGCCCGGCGAAGGCGACAAGCCCGCCGTGCCTTGGCCGCACCCAATAGGGCTGCCCTCTTCTGCCACCGGTTTGGTGCCATTCGTAGAATCCCGACGCCGGTACCAGGGCGCGGCGATGGCGCATGGCGGCGCGAAACGACGCCTTTTCCGAAGCCCCTCGGAACGCGCGTTGAACAGCAGCGGGAAGTTACGCGTATCCTTGACCCAGGCCGGGATCAGGCCCCAGCGCACCAGCATCGAGCGGCGGTCGGGCAGGTTCGAGCCCGGCGCCTGCGGCAATCCGGCGAGCGCCATCAGTACCGGCTGCGTCGGCGCGATATTGTAGCGGGCCGGAAACTCCTCCAGTCCCACCAGCCCGAGAAAGGCGGCGGTCTGGTCTGGAGTGGCGATCAAGGCAAAGCGTCCGCACATGAATTCAACTCTCGAATTGGTGGCATGTGAAAGTGACGGTGGAACCTGCCTTTCGCAACCGCTAAAGCTGCTCGCCGACGGCCGGTCCACAACGGGCTATGCCAATAGAGCGATCCGGAGCCATGGGAGCACGCAAGATCATTCCGGCAGTCTCGGTCTGCGTCGTGCGCGAGAACACGGTGTTGCTGGTCAAGCGGGCCAGGCCGCCCTCGCAGGGCCTCTATGCCTTTCCTGGCGGCAAGGTCGAAGCCGGCGAGACGCTGGCACAAGCAGCACGGCGCGAATTGCTGGAGGAGACCGGATTGCAGGCGCGCAGCTACCGGCCGCTGCGGGAAATCCAGATCGACGGCAGCGGCGACGGGCATCCGGTCGATTACCGGCTGACGGTATTTGCGGCCAATTATGCCGGCGGCGAGGCGGTGGCCAGTGATGACGCCGAAACCGCGGCTTTCTATTCGCTGGCCGAAATGACGACGATGCCGCTCACCGATGCAGTGTTTGAAGTTGCCGACGATCTACTCGGCCCCAACAAGGACGGCGAGACCTGAGCCAGAGAATCGCCTTGCAGGCGACAAATTGTTTCAGCACAAGGACTCATGAACCGCACATCACCGTTTCTTGCCGCCTGCCTCGCCGTCAGCATGGCTGTCGGCGCGCGGCCGGCGCTCAGCGCCGAGGCCCCGTTTGAGCCCGGGCTGATGCGGCTGGCGGAGGTGCTTGGCTCCCTGCATTTCCTGCGCAATCTCTGCGGTGAGAAGGGCGACCAGTGGCGCGTCGAGATGGAGAAGCTGATCGCTTCGGAGAATCCCGACCCGGAGCGGCGCGCCCGCTTCATCGCCAGCTTCAACCGCGGCTACCGATCGTTCGGCGGCACCTATACACAATGCACCGCCTCGGCGACGGAAGCCATCAGCCGCTACATGAAGGAAGGCGAGACATTGTCTCGGGCCATCGCCTCGCGCTACGGGAACTGACAGCGGCAGCTGCCTTTCCGGCAAAGCGTCGGCGCTGTGGGCGGCGGACGCGTTCGACACTTCTCCGCTTGCCTCGGGTGAGGCCTTGGTGCAAACCTGATGTTGCACTTTTGCAACTATGTTAACGAAACGTTAGCGCGCGAATGTGAAATTAACTCAAACTGAAGGTTTCCGTCCCCTTGCCAAGCCTAATCGGCTAAGTTTGAAACGGATCGGACGCAGGTTTGCTGGATGCGATGGAATTTGTAGAAGACGACCAAAAAAATGTCGCATTTACAAATACTTACTGCGCCTGCGTGTAAAAGGGACAAACCCAAGCTTGATCCCTATCCAACGGATCACCGCTTGAAAGGGTGGACATCGCAATGGAACATGGCGTCAACGACATCGACGCGCTGGTCAGGGAAGAAAAGCGCCTGACCGCCGTGGAAAGCCACAGCGAAGCCTGGGCAGAAGGATTGTCGGCCGGGATCGAGCCAGAAATCATCGCCGAGGCAGCCCTCGAAACGGCCTTCGGCGAAATGCTGCGAACCAATGGCGAGACCTCGGCGCTTGCCCTGCTCGATCGCATGCGTGAAAAGGTGATTGCCGGGGCGTTCGAGCCCGAAAGGTTGCGGCACTGACCCCGGTTCTTCGACGATGGCGCGCCGCCGGACATCATGTCCGGGCACATGGACGGGCTGGAACCAGGGAGTAACGGGCGGTGAATTTTTCGATAGCAGGCAAGCCGCGCGGCCTGGTCCTCAGCATTTGGCTTACTGCTTCCTGCGCCACGATCCCCCTTGCACTGTTTCTTGCGAGCTGTCCCGCTCACGCCCTCAGCGAGATCAAGCGCGAAGATCTGCCTTCGCCGGTCACACCGCCGCCCGACGGCGACATGTCGCCGTCCGGAAGTACCGTGCCGATGCCCGGCCCACTCGGCACCACGCCACCTGCAGCCAGCCAGCCGACTCCATCCGATGAGCCGGAACAAGCCGAACCGAAAGGGCCGGCGGAGGATGGCGGCATGGCCAATCCGCATGTCGACCCGGACGCGCCGGTGCCCGAAGTCGTCTACGACCTTGCTAAATTGCCCGAACCGGTCAGGCGCATGCACGATCTGATCGTCGATGCGTGCAAAAGCGGCGACATCGAAAGACTTCGGCCGCTGATCGGCACGGGAGACATGATGACCCAACTGTCGCTGGGCGACATCGAGGGCGACCCGATCACGTTCCTCAAAGGCCTTTCGGGCGATACCGAAGGCCAGGAGATTCTCGCCATCCTGGAAGAGGTGCTCAATGCGGGCTTCGTTCATGTCGATGCCGGCACGCCGCAGGATCTCTATGTCTGGCCCTATTTCTTCGCCCTGCCGCTGGACAAGCTCGACGCCAGACAACGGGTCGAGCTGTTCAAGATCGTCACCGCCAGCGACTATGACGATATGAAGCAGTTTGGTGCCTACATCTTCTACCGCGTCGGCATCACACCGAGCGGGCAATGGACGTTCTTCGTCGCCGGGGATTGAGTGGTCTAGCCTTGCCCTTATCGAGGCAGGAGCTTAGCCCGCCAACGCCTCGGAAAACTCCACCGCCCTACCCTGGCTCGGCGCGACCATCTCGCCTTCCCACATCACGCGCCGGCCGCGAACGATGGTTCCGACCGGCCAGCCGATCACCTGCCTGCCGTCATAAGGGGTCCAACCGGCCTTGGAGCCTTGCAGGGCGTTGGCAATGGTTTCGCGCCGCTTCAGATCGACGATGGTCAGATCGGCATCGTAGCCGGCGGCAATACGGCCTTTCCTGGCGATGCCGAAAATACGCTGCGGGCCGTGGCTCGTCAGGTCGACAAAGCGCTGCAACGTCAGCCGGCCGGCGTTGACGTGGTCCAGCATGATCGGTACCAGGGTCTGCACGCCCGTCATGCCGGACGGCGATGCCGGATAAGGCTTTGCTTTCTCGGCCAGCGTGTGCGGCGCATGGTCCGAGCCGAGGACATCGACAACGCCTTGCGCAATACCCTGCCAGACCCCCTCGCGATGGCGCGTGGCGCGCACCGGCGGGTTCATCTGGATCAACGCACCGAGTTGCGCATAATCATCGGCGCTCAGCGTCAGATGATGCGGCGTCGCCTCGCAGGTCGCGACATCCTTGTGCCGTTCGAGGAAGCCTATCTCCTCGGCGGTCGAGATGTGCAGCACATGGATCCGGGCGCGGACCTGGCGCGCGATGCGCACCAGGCGCTCCGTGCAGCGCAATGCAGCGATCTCGTCGCGCCACACCGGATGTGACGACGGATCGCCCGCGACGCGCTGGCCAAGCCGCTCGCGCAGCCGGAACTCGTCCTCGGAGTGAAAGGCGGCGCGGCGGCGTGTGTTTCGCAGGATCGAGGCAACGCCTTCGTCGTCCTCGACCAGCAGGTCGCCGGTGGACGAGCCCATGAACACTTTTATGCCGGCCGCACCCGGCAGCCGCTCGAGATCGCCGGTGTCCTTTGCGTTGTCGCGGGTGCCGCCGACCCAGAAGGCAAAGTCGCAATGCATCCGGCCGGTGGCGCGCCGCATCTTGTCGGCGAGGGTTGCCTCGCTGGTGGTCAGCGGGTTCGTGTTCGGCATCTCGAAGACGGCGGTGACACCGCCAAGCACCGCTGCCCGCGAGCCCGTCTCCAAATCCTCCTTGTGCTCCAGTCCCGGCTCGCGGAAATGCACCTGGCTGTCGATGACACCCGGCAGGATGTGCAGCCCGCGGCAGTCGATCGTCTCGCCCGCGGATGCCTGGCGAAGGTCGCCGATGGCAGCGATGCGCCCATCATTGATAGCGACGTCGCGAAAACCCTCGCCGTCGTGATTGACCACGGTGCCGCCTGTCAGGATGAGATCGTAGATGGGGGCCATGCGGATCCGGTCTCTTGCGGGGGGAGTGCCAGCGGCTTACGTAATGGCCGATAGTTTTGCAAGATCAGGCTCGTTTTCCCACCATGCCCTTCGCCTCGCTCAGAGATCGCGCACTCGTTTCCGTGTCCGGGCCGGATGCCGAGCGCTTTTTGCAAAACATCCTGACCACCGACCTCGACGCGCTCGGCAACGCCGAAGCAAAGCCCGGCGCCCTGCTGACGCCGCAAGGCAAGATCCTTTTCGACTTCCTGATCTCGCGCGCCGGCGAAAATGCTTTCCGGCTCGAATGCCGTAGCGAGACCGCCGATGATTTCATTCGCCGGCTGACGCTCTACAAATTGCGCGCCAAAGTCGTAATTGCCAAGCTGGATCAGCCGGTTGTGACCGTCCTATGGGAAAGCGATTCAACTGCCTCGCAATTTGAATCAGCACCGTTTGCCGATGCGCGGTTCGTCGATGCTATCGTCAAGCGCTTCTATGATGGCACCGCAGAAGGAGGCGACCTTGCCGCATGGCAAGCCTTTCGCATCGCCCATGGCATTGCCGAAAGCGGCAGCGACTATCAACTCGGCGACGCGTTTCCGCATGACGTGCTGCTCGATGAGATCGGCGGAGTCGGCTTCAAGAAAGGCTGCTACGTCGGCCAGGAGGTCGTCTCGCGCATGCAGCATCGCGGCACTGCCAGGCGTCGAGTGTTGATTGTCGCGGCCGAACGCCCGTTGCCCACTTCGCGAGCAGACTTGACCGTGGAGGGGCGACCGGTCGGCACGCTTGGCTCGACCGCCGGCAGGACAGGCCTCGCCATTGCCCGCATCGACCGGGTCAAGGCAGCGCTCGACGCCGGCCTGCCGATCCTGGCTGACGGCGTCGCCTTGTCGCTCGCTATCCCGTCCTGGGCGAAATTCAGCTTTCCGCAGGAAGCCGTCGGCGCGGAGGAGGCCTGATGGCGGCCGATCGCGCCGGGGCGCCGCCGCGCGCCTGGCAGCGCATGCTGTCAGGGCGACGGCTCGATCTGCTCGATCCCTCGCCGCTCGACATCGAGATCTCCGATATTGCCCATGGCCTTGCCCGCGTCGCGCGCTGGAACGGCCAGACCAGAGGCGAGCACGCCTTTTCGGTCGCCCAGCATTCGTTGCTGGTCGAAACGCTTGTCGGCGAGCTGATGCCGGATGCCGACGCCGATGCGCGGTTGGCGGCGCTGCTGCACGACGCGCCGGAATATGTCATCGGCGACATGATCTCGCCGTTCAAGTCCGTGATGGGCGGCAGCTACAGGGATTGCGAGATCAGGCTGCAGCGCGCCATCCATCTACGCTTTTCACTGCCGGCGGAACTCGACGCGGGACTGCGCAAGGAAATCAAGCGAGCGGATCAGATCGCCGCTTATTTCGAAGCAACGCTGCTTGCGGGGTTTTCGACGGCAGAGGCGACCGAGTTCTTCGGCAGGCCGCGCGGCTTCAACGCCGAGCGCTTCGACGTCGCGCCGCGCTCGGTGACCTGGGCGCAGACTGCCTTTCTCAAACGCTTTGCGGCGATCGAAAAGTCGCGACGCCAGACTGCCGTTCCAGCCGGCTGAAAACGGTAAATTAACCGGCAGGGATAACAGTGCCGTGGTTAACCATGGTCCATAGGCTTGCCTCATGCCCGTTGCCGGTATCAAGGCTGGTTCGTCCGTCCGCCGACGGAGGGCCAAAGGCGTTGGTCGGCCGCAACCTATTGAAGACGAGCTGCGCGAACAGAATGAGCGTTTTTCTGCAGCGGTCGAGAACATGTCGCATGGTCTGTGCATGTTCGATGCCGATGAACGGATGATCATCTGCAACAGGAACTACATCAGCGTCTTTCGCCTCGACGCCGAAGTGGTGCGGCCCGGCATCCGGTTTTTCGACATCCTCCAGCACAGCGTGGACATCGGCATCGCTTCGCAAAGCGCTGAGCAACTCTATGCCGTCCGCAAGCCCTATATCGACCAGGCAAAACCTTCCACCTATGAGGAAACGCTTGCAGACGGGCGCATCGTCAACATTTCGCACCGGCCGCTGGCGTCAGGCGGTTGGGTATCGATCTACGAGGACATCACCGAGCAACGGCGCGCCGAGCAGGAGTTGAAGGAGCAGCACCGCCGTTTCGACGCGGCACTTGCCAACATGTCGCAAGGCCTTTTGATGTACGATGCGGACGGCAAGTTGATCGTGCGCAACGAACGCTTCCTGGAACTCTATCATGTCAGGCCGGCCGACTTTCCGCTTGGCATGAGCCACCGTGATGCGTTCAAGCGGCTGCTGGAACTGGGCATTTACACAAAGCTCGACCCCGACAGCGAAATCTCGCAAATCGAAGCCTGCCTGCGGGCGGGCAAAACACACGTTACGCATCGCCATCTCGCCGACGGCAGGACGCTGCTGGTTGCGCGCCGGCCGATGAGCGGCGGTGGCTGGGTCGCGACCTTCGACGACGTCACCGAGCGCAGGCGTGTGGAAGAGCGCATGACCCATCTTGCGCACCACGACACACTGACCAACCTGCCCAATCGCTCGATGCTTCGCGAACGGCTCGACCAAGCCCTGAGCGAGACGAGAGACGGATCGCTGGCGATATTCTCGCTCGACCTCGATCACTTCAAGGCAGTCAACGATAGTTGGGGTCACCCCGCCGGCGACTGGTTGCTGAAATGCGTGGCCGAACGGCTGCAACGCTGCCTGCGCAATGAAACGGACGTTGTCTCCCGCTTTGGCGGCGACGAATTCGTCATCATCCAGTTCAATCTCAAAAGCCCGGGCGACGCGGAAAAGCTGGCCAAACGTATCGTCGAGATCATCGGAAAGCCGTTTCGCGACAAGAGACACGACATGCGCGTCGGCATCAGTGTCGGCATCGCGCTGTTTCCGAGTGACGGCAAGGACGCCGATACTTTGCTGAAAAACGCCGATATGGCGCTCTATCGGGCAAAGAGCGAAGGGCGCAACCTCTACCGCTTCTTCGAACCAGCCATGGATGCGATGGTGCGGGCACGCCGGGCGCTCGAAATCGATCTCAGGGCAGCGCTGTCGCGCCGCGATTTCGAGCTGGATTTCCAGCCGATCATGAACATCGCCTCCGGCGAAATCGTCGGTGCCGAAGCCTTGATGCGCTGGCGTTCGCCGGTGCGCGGCCTGGTGCGGCCCGACGACTTCATTCCGGCCGCCGAGGAGACCGGGCTGATCGTGCCGCTTGGAGAATGGGCGCTGCGAAAAGCCTGCACGACCGCGGCAGGCTTGGCGCCTTGGCGCATCGCAGTCAATGTCTCCGCCGTGCAGATCAAAAGCGGCACCTTTGCCCGCAGCGTCATTTCGGCACTGGCGTTCTCGGGCGTGCCGGCCAACCGGCTTGAACTGGAAATCACCGAAACTGTGCTGATGGACGAGAGTGATCTTGTGATTAAGACACTCAGGCAACTACGCGATCTGGGCGTCCGCATCGCGCTGGACGATTTCGGCACTGGCTATTCCTCGCTGGGCTACCTCAGGCGCTTTCCCGTCGACAAGATCAAGATCGATCGTTCCTTCATCAGCGATATCGACAGCCGCGATACCGCGGCGATCGTGCGCACCATCATCGGACTTGGCGCACAGCTGGGCATCACCGTCACCGCCGAAGGTGTCGAAACCGAATCGCAGTTTGACTTCCTGCAAAAGGAGGGCTGTGTCGAGGCTCAGGGCTACTTGATCGGCGTGCCATCAAAGGCGTCGGACATCAACCGGCTGCTGAAGTCGAGCGCGACGGTCAGACAGTCCGGCTGAGCGCGACAGGCTGGCGAGCCAGCGGCTCAGCGTGAGACATCTCAAGGCAATGTCTGGATATATCTCGTCAAATCGAGCGCAGGTCAGAGGTGTCCGGTCAATGCCTCCACCATATCTTTGTTCGTAGCCACGGGAACGATCTCGAATTCGACCAGATCCGCCCATTCGATGACCCACCGCTGCAGGAGCGTGATGTCATCGGCCTCCACCAGCAGGAAGCAGCGGCTCATGTCCGCTGCGATCCAGCTGTGGTGTACGGGGAGCTCGTCCGGTTTCAGGCGGCCCTGGTCGCGAAAACGGCGGTAGATCTCCTTGCGGTCGCAGCCGCGAAAATCCTCGGTTACGAAGAACAGCATTTTTTCCCCTAAAATTCGGATGTCATCGGCCCGGCCGGTCCAGCCGCTCCAGGAACCACTGCGTCAGCCGCACCCAGACCTCGTCTTTTTCGCCGGAGTCTTCCCAGCCGTGGTCGAGGTTGGGGTTGTCGTTGACCTCGATGACGAAGACGCCGTCCCTGGTCTCCTTGAGGTCGACGCCGTAGAGGCCGTCGCCGATGCAGCGCGCCGCACTGACCGCCGTCTCGACGACATGGGCCGGCGCTTCCTTCAGGGTGAAGGTCTTGATGCCGCCCTGGTCGGGCTTGCCGTTGGCCTTGTGATTGACGATCTGCCAATGTTTCTTGGCCATCAGATAATGGACGGCAAACAAGGGTTGGCCGCCGAGAACACCGACGCGCCAGTCATATTCCGTCGGAATGAATTTTTGCGCGATCAGGAGGTCGGAATCCTCCAGCCATTCGGCAGCGAGCGTCTTCAACTCTTCGAAGGTGCCGCATTTCTTGACGCCGCGCGAAAACGACGAGTCCGGGATCTTCAGCACCAGCGGAAAGCCCAGCGTCTGGGCCGCAAGTTCCAGATCCGAGATGCCGGCTATCATCACCGTCGGCGGCACCGGTACCTTGTTGTAGGTCATCAGCTCGTTGAGATAGACCTTGTTGGTGCAGCGGATCATCGACAGCGGATCGTCGATGACCGGCATGCCTTCCTGCTGGGCGCGGCGGGCAAAGCGGTAGGTGTGGTTGGAGATCGAGGTGGTCTCGCGGATGAACAGCGCGTCGTAGTTGGCGAGCTTGGCCAGATCCCGCTTGGTGATCGGCTCGATTTCGACGCCCATCTTTTCAGCGATCTTGGCCCAGTGGCGCAGCGACGAAATCTCCGACGGCGGCAGTTCCTCATGCGGATCGACCAGCGTGGCGAAAGTGTAGCGCGCCGGCGTGCGACCCTTGGTGTCGCGCCACTCGCGGTTGGTGTAGGTCTCGAGGCACTGGAGAAAGTGCGTCTCCTCGTCCTCGGTCATCCTGGCCAGGGGATGGAAGCCGATCTTGCGGATCGAGGCCCATTCGGCGCTGTCCCTGATGTGGACCTCGAGCGCCGGAGCACGAAACCAGTCGAACAGCAGCTTGGCGAAGCGGTCCCAGATCCTGGACGGTCCGATGCCGAAGAAGATGCAGACCTTCTGCGGGAAAGCGCCGCCCAGGTCCTTGCGGCACTTGTTGAGTGCGAGTTCGAGTTCCGGCAACGCGTGCTCATAGAGCTTGCGCTCCGACAGGTCGATCATCGTTTCGACCGTCGGGATGACCTTATGGCCGCGCGAACCAGCAAGCAGCGACGCGTAATAGCCGCGACTCTGGTAGCCGTAATTGTTCGACAGGTTGATGACCTTCGGCCGCTGGCCGCGAAAGAGTGCCGGATGGGCAAGGTAGTCGCGATTGGTGATGATCTTATGCGGCGTCGCCACCTGGTCGAGATCGTTCTGCCGGCCGGTAAGGATGACCCAGGTCATTGGCTGTCGCGCTTTCCGAGAGTGATGGCGGCGCGCAATCCGTCGCGGCCGAATTGCGCCATGTTCATGAAGATGCCGTAAGGCACGGGAATGTTGGCAGCATCGAGGATCGTCTCCTGCCTCTCGTCCTCGACCCAGGGGTCGTGAATCAGGATATGATCGCCGTCGTCACCGATGGCCAATACCCAGTGCGGAACCTTCTTGCCGAACATCAGGAAGCCGCTGATCAGGACCAGCACCAGTTTTCCCTCTGCGATCGCGGTGCGAATGTCGTCAAGCCCGAATGAACGGTAATTCACCGGGATGCCGTAAAGTTCCGCGCGGCGGCGAAAGTCGACCTGCGCCAGCTCCATGACCCGGCGCTTGTCCTCGCTGCGCACCGATTGCAGGAACAGCGCGCCGTAGAAGGAGACATAGATCTCAGCAGCAAGCCCGCTCTCATGGCCGGCGACGGCGAGCCCGAACGGTTCGCAGCCGCCCGGCCCCGACATCATGAAAACGGTCGTCGCCTCACGCCACAGCCTGATTTCCATCACCGGGTCCGGCACGAATCCGGGGCCGAAGTAAGCCATCGCCATCATCATGCAGCATGGTCCGCAGGTGAATTCACAAGTCTGCTGATAAAACGGCACTTCGGTGGCGACCGGAATGTCGCCGCGCAAGGTCTTTTCATAGCGCAGCGCCGTGGCACCATCCTCGTAATAGTCCAGCTCGCGGCCGATCTTGCGGTAGCCGCTCTGCTCGTAGATCTGGATCGCGCGCGGGTTGTCCTCGCGGACTTCCAAACGAAGCATCATGCGGCCGTGCTCGAAAGCGGCGGCTTCGGCCTTTTCCAGCAGCAGCCGGCCAACGCCACGGCCGCCGAAAAATGGACCGACGGCGATCGAATAAAGCCGCGCAACGCCGCTGCCCTTGCGAAACAGCACGACTGCATAGCCGGCGACGCGGCCATCGCTTTCGCCAACCAGCAGTTCGGCGGTGTCGCGTTCGATCAGTTGGCGAAAGGAGCGGCGAGAAATGCGATCGCTCGAGAAAACGGCTTTTTCGATGGCGGCGAGGTCATCGACGTCGGACGCGCGGGCCTTGCGAATCTCGGCAGGCATGCGGGCTCAGAAAACCTCGATTGGGTTGTGGAAACGGCCCTAGTCTAAATATCGGTCACACCAGCCGAAGTGCCAGCATTCAGCAAGCGCTATCGCACCTCGATTAGGGCCGAATTGTGACAGTTTTGACGGCACGCAGGTCGCGCGAAGGCTTTGAACGACCTCCGTGTTTCGGCATCGGCGCGGCTCCGAAAGAACGAGAGCCTGCTCAGCTTTGCAAGCCCGCCAAAAGCTGGCCATAGGCGCTCTTGGCCACTGCGGCCAATTGCTCGGGCGGCAGCGAGCCGACGACGGCGCAGCCATAACCCTTGTCCAGCCAGTAGACGGCCGCAGGACCATCTTCCTCCGACCCATAAGTGCCCTTGGCCCTGGCCGCCGATTCGGCGGTGACGAAGAGCGAAATGCGCTCGCCCTTGTCGTCCTCATAAAGCAGCATCGCGGCCTTGCCCTGGCCGGCAGGCAGCAGCCGGCCACCGACCAGTTGGAATCCCTGCGCCGCCAGATCCGGCGCGATCAGCTTCAAACCCACCTGCTTCGACAGCCAGCTCTGCAAATGATCCTTGTCGCTTGCCGGCACTTCCACCGCATGCCGCTTTTCGGCGGCATAGATGACGTGGGCGGCGATGGCCTGTTCGGCAAGCTGGTCCTCGGCGGTATTGTCCAGGCCGAGGCCGCCGATACTGGCAAGGTAGCCGCCAGCGCCGCCAATCGCCAGGATGACGGCAGCGGCAGCCGCAAGCCACCACCGCGAGCGCGACGGCGCCGCTCTGACCACCGGCGCCTCCCCAAGCACCACCTTGCTCAGCCGCACCGGGACGGGTTCGTCCAGCACGCCATTAAAGGCTGCGCGCAATGCTGCCCGGTCGGCGGCGTAGCGTGCGCTCTTGGCCTTCATCTCGGCATTGGCCTCGAGCCATGCCTCATAGGCCGTCCGCTCGTCGCCCGGCAACTCGCCATCGAGAGCCATGTGGATGTCGCGTTCGGAGAAATCGCGCCGGCTCATTTCTCGACGATCCTTATCGAGCGGCGGCGCGCGGTATCATCCAGCAGCGCGCGCAGTTCCTCACGCCCGCGCGCGATACGAGACATCAAGGTGCCGGCGGGAACCCCAAGAATGTTGGCGGCTTCGGCATAGGAAAACCCTTCGATGGCGACCATCACAAGTGCCGCGCGCCGGTCAGGACTGATCGCCTGCAGCGCGTCGACAATCTCGCGCGAGGCGATGCTCTCAACCTGCTCGGCGGGTGCTGCCTGCGCCTCGCTTGCCTCAAGCGGCAGCATCGCCGCCTCGCCGCGCCGGTTCACCTTGCGCATCTGGTCGATGAACAAATGATGCATGATCGTAAACAGCCACCTCCTGGGGCTTTCTCCTGTCTGCCAATTGTCGAGCCGCACAAGTGCCCGCTCGAGACAATCCTGGACGAGATCGTCGGCGGAATCGCGGTCGCGCAACAGCGAGCGTGCATAGCGGCGCAGACGCGGTATTTCACCTAGGATTGCTGCCTTCTTTTCGTCCATGACCGCTGGTTCTGGGGCCCTTGTCCGTGGTGATTGAACGCGCCTTTCCAGCGCGGCGCAAGCGGCCAGCGCGAAGCGGTCCGCCGCCCCGGTCACCCAAGCAACTGAATAACGCTGCCAGTGGCAGGTTTATTCCCGGCCAAATTGAAATCGTCAGCTATTGCTCGTCTCGAGCTTTTCTTTCGCCGCCCTTGTCAGCAGCCGCTGATAGAACAAGCCGATGCCGATGAGCACCGCGCCGAGGCCGATGAAGGACAGCGCCCGCAACACGCCTTCCAGCTCCGACATGTCGAAGATGAAGACTTTGAGCACGGCAACCGAGATCAGCGCCGCCGACGCTATGCGCAGCACCTGCGACTTCAGCCAGACACCGGCGGTGAGCAGCACCACGCCGATGACCAGCCACAGTGCCGAATAAGTATAGGTCTCGAGCTGGCCGAGACCGCTCCACAGCCCGATGAACTCGCCCTTGAACAGGCGCCTGACCGACAGCGTGGCATAGGCAAAAGCGAGCAGCGCCGCCGCCACCGCCAGCATCGCCGCATACCATTGCGGCCGCTTGTCACGGGCATAGAGTGCCAGTGCGCCTGCCGCGACCGCTGGCAAGAGGTAGGCGAGGAACAGAAGGTTGAACACCGGAATGCTGCCGGTCGATTCATCCGTCAGCAACGGGTTCAGCGCCAGAAAATGCTGGAGGACGATAAAGGCGACCGAGACCACGCCCGCTGCAATCGAGGCGTAGCGCAGCACCGAACTTGGCGAGCGCATGTCTATGGCGACCAGGATGGCACCGCCACCGATGGCGATCAGCGTGTAGATCGCCTGTTCGGCAAGTGTTGCAGCAGCGGTATCGATGACGCCGCCATGCATGACATGGCGCACCAGCATGGCAACGGTGAGCAGGCAAAACAGCGCGGCGCCGGCCTCCATGGCGAGGCGCGGTCGGCCATTGGTGGTTCGGGCAAGCTGCCAGGCGGCAAAACCGAAAGCGAGCGCCGGCAGGCCATATCCAAGCAGCAGCCAATTGAACACCGGCGTCTTCGACAGGAACGCGGCACCGACGATTGTCGGGTCGAAGGCAACGCGGCCGAGCACTGCAATCACCGCACCAACGGAAATCCAGCCAAGCACCGGATAACTACGCCAGCGGGTCGCCAGCGCCGGCACGGCGGCGGCTGCCCCGAGCAGGATGGTTGTCCAGCCGGAACCAAAGGCCATGTGCAGCATCAGCAGGCCGGCAGTCGCCGCGCCGCCGAGCGCGAAGGAGACGGCAGCGCCGCCGCTCAGCGGCGGCGCTTCACCGCGCGCTATCCCTTCGCCGCCGGCGACGAAGACGCCGACCAAAACGGCTGCGGCCGCCGCATAAGCAAGGTCACGGTCGAGATTGCCGAAGGCAGACCAGAGCGCCAGCAGGATCACCAGTGGCGCGACAGCGCTCCAGGCCGCCCATGTGGCGGCGCGCAGCCAGCCAGCGGCCGCAAAACGGCGCGCCGCCCAAAAGCCGGCGCCAATGAAGACCAGGCCGAGAGCGATGCCAACCCTGAGCATCAAGGCATCGGGCACCACAACCGGCATGCCGTCGACGCCAAGAGAGCCACCCGAAAAATCGGAAGCGATCGTGGTCGGCGGGATGATGCCGAGATAGACCAGTACCGTCGCCAGCCCGGCGGCGTGCAGCAGTGCAAGTGCCCGCGGCCGGTAGAGCGCCACCGCCACCAGGGCTGCGATAAGAGTTGCTCCCTGCAAGGCATCGCCGGCGGCGGCGAAGGTCGGATCGACAAACAGGGCCAGCGCCGAAAACGCGACGAAGAAGCCCGGCGCGACCGACGGCCAGTCGAAGCTGCTGCCGGCGATCGCTTCGCCGCGGCGGCCAAGCCAGACGAAGGCGAGCACGGCCAGTGTCACCACGTTGACAAAGAGGATGACGGCAAGGTTCGCCCTTGCCGCGTCGGTCATGTAGAAGATGGTCCAGATGCCCGTGCTGACGAAGGCTGCGGCCATCAAAAGCCTCCAGTCGCGGATACGGGCAATGACGCCGGTGGCCGCGAGCACGATTGCCAGATAGCCGAACAGCGCCCACGGATTGGGCGCCTGCGAGGCGACCAACAGCGGCGTCACCATGGCGCCGAGGAGGCCGACGCCGGCTAGTGCCTGACCGTGGACCAGGCTAGCCGCGATCGTCGCCACGCCGATGGCGCCGAGCAGCGTGAAAGCCAACGTCGGGCCGATGAAGCCGTAAATGCTGTACGCGGCGTAGACGGTGCCGAACAGGATGAAGGCGCCGGCCGCCGTCAGGATCGCCGGGATATAGGCACCGGCGGCACCTTGCACCGGCACCCTGAAGCCGGTGCGCCGGATGAACTCGCCGCCGGCGATCAGCACCAGCCCGAGTGCCGCCGCCATGGCAAGCCGCACACGTGGCCCGAAAATGCCGGCCTCGATGGTGTAGCGGATCAGGAACAAGCCACCCAGCGCCAGCGCGATGCCGCCGACCCATACCGCCCAGCGGGTACCTAGCGCCGTTTCGACATCGGACTGGCGGGCGGCTTTTGCCGCTGCCGCAGGTTGCGACGACTCCGGTGCGGGCGGCCCAGTGGTATCGGCTTCGGCCTCTGTGGCTGACGCGACCGCTGCGGTCCCTGGCGATGCGGCCATGTCGGCTGCGGCCGCAAGCGGGATCGCGGCATCCGCCGGTTTGCTGTCGTTTGCAGCCGGTTCCTTGGCTTGCGGCGGCAGCGCAGGCGTGCCCGAAAGCACAAGGCTGCGCAAGGCGCCAAGCTCGCGCTCGATCAGGCCGATGCGGCTCTGCTGGCGTGAAATGATGACGAACAGCGCGATGATGGCGACGAGGCCAATCAGGCTTTCAAACATGGCGGTTCCCCCAAACCAGGCCAGTCGTCACTGACATTCAATGTTCAGTGACATTCAAATGCGGCGGCCAAACGGCCGGCCCATTCAACGTGCCGCCAGATTGACCGTCGGAAAGATCGAGCATGTTTCGGTGCCGAAAGCCAGCAGCTTGCGGTTGGCATCCTTCAGCGCCGCTTCCGAAACCGCCAGCGTGCGGCCCTTGTGCACCACTTTGCCCTGGCACCACCACCTCGCCGGCTCCGGGCGTGATCGATAGCGTCAAGTTCACGTTGTACATTCGAGGATTGCGGAATGGTGCCTAGGCCGAGCGGCGAAACCCGGCCGGGATAAAGTCCACTCCGCTCATCTGGTGGTTTCCCCGGCGACGATTGCTGCGGCGCTTGCCTTGCCGGATTCATGACCGGGTGCATGGTGCCTGCGCAAGGCGGCGAGAAAGCCGGCGCGGGCGCCGGGTGGTTCGATACCGCGCGGCTCGTAGACATGCCGGGTCAAAAAGAAACCGGTCAGCCGGAAGGCGTCCTCGATTGCCGCCGGATCGGCGCGCAGGCTCGCACCGCGCTGCAGGAAGGCGGGCAGCACCAGCATCTTGTCGCGCCAAGGCGCGCCTGCCGCGCGTGACACTGCGCGGCCGGATTTCGGCGAGACATAGGCAAGGTCTTGCCTGGCGCCGGTCGCCGCACACTGGCTGAGATCGAGGCCGAAACCGAGTTCGTCGAGCACAAGCAGCTCGAAGCGGGCCACCAGCTCGCCGGCGGCATCGGCATCGTCGAGATGGGCGATCATCACCGCAAGCGTCTCATATAGACCGCGATGGGCATCGCGCTCGGGCAGAAGACGCAAATGCGCTGCCATCGTCTGCAGGCCGTAGACGGCAACGGCGCTGTCCATCAGCCGGGCTGCGTTCATTTCGATGGCTTCGGCCTGGAAGGTGCCGAGATGCTCGTCGAGCCGCGCCCGCCACGACAAGTCGACGCGATTGCCGGGCTGCAGGACAGGCTGCTGCTTGCGCGACCGGCCGCCGCGCACAAGGCCGAGATGGCGGCCATGCGCGCGCGTCATCACCTCGAGAATGGCGCTGGTTTCGCCATGCTTGCGGGTGCCGAGAATGATTCCCTCGTCTCGCCATTCCATGACGAGAGCTTGTCACCGGTTGGATGGCGAAATCAAGATGAGCGATGTATCCGCCGCACACCCAAAAACGGCCCGTAGCGTATCGCTACGGGCCGTCCTTACGAGATCGCCGTTTGATCAGAACGAACGCTGGAAGCGGAGGATGCCGCCGATGCTGTTTTCCTTGTCGGCTTTGGTGAAATTCGTGACGGAATCTTCACCAAGATGCAAGTAGTCGACTTCGGCGGTGATCTTGAGGCCCTTGACGATTTCGTAGGCGATGTTCGCTGCAACGCCGAAGTTCTTGCCTTCGTCATAGGAGAGCTGGGTGTTGAACGAGGTCTTCTCGTTGATGGTGTAGGTGCCACCACCCCAGACCGCCCAGTTGCCGCTCCACTGCTTGTAGAAGCCACGGCCGTTGGCGGAGATTGCATAGGTCGGATCCGTGAGGTTGTCGTCGGTCCCGTAGCCGCCCATGATGAACAGCGACAAATTGTCCATTGGCTTGATGTCCAGGCGAACTTTGCCGGCCACTTCTTCGTAGTTGCTATCGTAAGCGACGACGCCGGTGATCGCACCCCAGCCCTGCGTCCACTTCAAGCCGCCCACGACATGCGGAACGTAGCTGTCAATCGTGCCGACCGCACCCGAGCCTTCTTCGAGAGAGACCACGGCCGAGAAGCCGTTGCCGGCGTCGAAATAGTACTGGACGACATTGGTGTCGAAGGCACCATACGGAACCAGCGTGTCCTGGATGACGCTGCCGGCGTAGCCAATGAACGTGTCGAAGACCGATTCGTCCTTACCGACGCGAAGGCCACCGAGCTGGATCCAGGCGAATTTTAGCGAAAGGCTCCTGTTGTGGGCTTCGTTAGCGAAGATGTAGTCGTTTTCATTACCGAAGTTGAAGCGGGTCTCGGTATAGGTCTTCAAGGTGCCGAGTTCGGTTTCCTGGCCGGTCCAGGTCTTAAGCGTGAAGCGGGCGTTCTTGCGATAGGTGTCATTCGCATCGCCGTCCTGATGGTCGCCGGTGACCGCACCGTCGAACGAGCCGACGTCGCCGACGCCGATGTCGTAACGGACATAGCCGCCGATGCGCAGGCAGGTTTCGGTGCCGGGGATATAGAAATAGCCAGCGCCGTAGACGTCGCAGATCTTGACGTATTCAGCGGGTTCCAGCTCGGCGACGACGACGGCGTCGGCAGCGCGCGCACCGGAAACTGCGATCAACGCCGCAGCTGAGCCGAGAAGCAGGCTCTTGATGTTCATTTTCTGACCTCTCCAGTCAACATTAAAAATGGGTTTCGAATTTTGTGGCTGAACAGCAGCATTCCCCGCCTCATCCCACATCGAAAAAGGCTCGAACCGCTCACCCTTTTCGGCGGCGAACATACCCATCCGCGTTTCATCCTCAATGACTATTCCAGAAATAATAATAATTTTTTCAACAGAATAACTTCGTGTTGCACAAATCTCACGTTCGTTTAATTCACCCGAGTGAAATGACACAAACGGCACATTATCACATTAAGTTAGAAGAATACTTTCTATTTAGCCGGATGTCCATCGCGATCCAACGTGTATCTGCCTATCTCATCTAGAAAATTCGAAAGACAGAAGGAAATTACGCCAGCTTCATGCCCGCTTCGTGCTTAGCAGCAATGCGACGTCGGCCACCAAATCCTGTTTAGACTAAGCAACTCAATTGGAATTCGTCCGTCTAGCACGGCAACGGGGCCGATCAGCCAGCACCATGCGCGCCGTGGATTCGGCATTGCAGACAACACTTCCCGGATGCCGGATGCCGGCCTGCCATCGACGAACTGCGCCAGTGGAAACACGTGTTTGCGGCCGCCGGTCCGCAAGGCGACGACCTTGCTGCTCCGCTGCCAGCGGTGCAGAGTCGACCGGGATATACCGAGATTGTCTTCCAGGAATGTTGGTCCGGCAACGCGACCTGCCCAGTCTTCGACCCGCATCGAATCGATGTCGTCTCCTCCGGCAGGCCGGCCTGGGACCTGTATGCTCCGGTCTTCAAACGCCGATGAGGCGGAAGCCTCGGTGGCTTGGCCGGCGATTTCCGCCGCCAGTATCCTCACGAACTGCAATACCCTGTCAGGCAATCTTTCCTGCATGGCGTCGATGGCCCGAAGTTCGCTCGGTTGAAGTAAGGCGATTACAGCGACGATGGCTCCGGCGATCCTGCCCGCCGAACCAATCGCATCGTCATCGACGATTTGATCTCGCCGCGCCAGCGCCCGCTCGATCTCAACAGCGACGGCGTTTGCAAACTCGGTCTGACGGATGGGGTCGATGCCATTCCAAGTCGTGGTCATGTCCTAAATCTGGCTGCTTGCCCACCTGTTCCGGTTTGCTCGGAAGCGGGTCTTTCGCACAGCCTATAGGCAGGGTGTGTGACGGAGAGACGACGGACGGGAACCGTTCAAACGGCGACGTAAGAACCTGTCGGGCCGCCGCTCGTATCAGAAGCCGAGCAGCTTGACTTTAGCCGATCTCTAATGCGGAAATTCGAGCCCCATTTCGCGGTAGCGCTCGGGGTCGTCACCCCAGTTCTCGCGCACCTTGACGAACAGGAAGAGGTGCACCTTCTGCTCGAGGATGCCTGCGATTTCCATGCGCGCGGCCTGGCCGATGGCGCGGATCGTCTCGCCCTTATGGCCGAGCACGATCTTCTTCTGGCTATCGCGCTCGACATAGATGGTCTGGTCGATGCGCACCGAGCCGTCCTTCTTCTCTTCCCATTTCTCGGTCTCGATGTGGGAGGAATAAGGCAGTTCCTGATGCAGCCTGAGATAGAGCTTTTCGCGGGTGATCTCGGCCGCGAGCTGGCGCATCGGCAGGTCGGAGATCTGGTCCTCCGGATAGTACCAGGGGCCGGCCGGCAAGGTCTCGGCGAGATAGTCGAGCAGGTCCTTGCAGCCGGACCCGGTCAGTGCCGAAACCATGAAGGTGCGCTTGAACGGCACCCTTTCGTTGGCTGCCGCCGACAATGCCAGCAACGTCTCGTGCTTGACTCGATCGACCTTGTTGAGGATCAACACCATCGGCTGCCGGACATCCTTCAGCCGCTCGAGGATAGCGTCGGCATCGCCCCTGATGCCCCGCTCGGCGTCGATCAAGAGCAGCACGACATCGGCGTCCTTGGCACCGCCCCACGCGGTCGTCACCATCGCGGTGTCCAGCCGGCGCTTCGGCTTGAATATGCCCGGCGTGTCGACGAAGACGATCTGCGCATTGTTGTGGGTGGCAATGCCGCGCACGATGGCGCGCGTGGTCTGCACCTTGTGTGTCACAATCGACACCTTGGCGCCGACCAATTGGTTGACCAGCGTCGATTTCCCCGCATTGGGCGCGCCGATCAGCGCGACGAAGCCGGAGCGGGTAGCGGGAGCTTCTGTTGCCGGAGCTTCGGTGGCGGTCATGCGGCACTCCCCTGGTTGAGCCAGACGCCTTCCCGCTGCAGAAGTGCCGCGGCTGCAGCCTGCTCCGCCTCGCGCTTGGAGCGCCCGCTGCCGATCGCCGGCGGATAGGCGCCGACCTTGACGCTGACGGTGAACAGCGGATCGTGGTCCGGTCCCTCGCGGCTGTCGATTATGTAAACCGGCACTGCGCCTGCCGCCTGATGCGCCCATTCCTGAAGTTCGGTCTTCGCATCGCGGCGGGCGGCGTCGATGGCTTGCGAGCGCGGCTGCCAGTATCTAAGGATGAAGGCGCGCGCCGCTTCCAACCCGCCATCGAGATAGAGCACGGCGATCAGCGATTCCAATGCGTCGGCGCGCAGATTGACGCGCTTGCGCCCATCGAGGCCGCGTACGTCCGAACCGGCGCGAATGAGTTCCGGCAGGCCGATCTCCTCGGCGATCTCCGCCAGGGCCTCGGCGTTGACCAGCGCGTTCAATCTCAGCGACAGCTCACCCTCGGCGGCGTCGGGAAATGCCGCCAGCAGCATATCGGCAACGACAAGGCCGAGAACGCGGTCGCCCAGGAATTCGAAACGTTCGTAGTCGATACCGGCATGAATGCCACGAGCGCTGGCATGGGTCAGCGCCCGCTGAAGGCGCTGGTGGTCGCCAAAACTGTGGCCGGTGCGCTCCCTGAGCGCCTCGGCGAGCGCATCGGCGGTCAGCCGTTTCGTCGCCGCCATGGCCTTAATTGACGAAATGGAACAGGCGCGAGGCGCGCATCAGCGACGGCCATTTCCAGATTTCGAGCGGGCTCGCGCTGCCGCCGATCGAAAAGAAGATGAGGTTGGCGCGGCCGACCAAATTCTCGTCCGGCACGAAGCCGACCGTGAAGCGGCTGTCCGACGAGTTGTCGCGATTGTCGCCCATCATGAAATAGTGACCGGGCGGCACCTTGAACTCTTTGGTATTGTCGCCGATCGAAGTCTGCGTCAGGTCGAGCGTGTCGTAGGTGACGCCGTTCGGCAGCGTCTCGCGATAGACATCGACCGGCCCGTTCTCCTCGGTGATATCATGGTCGTCGATCTGATCCACCTTGACGCGCGGCACGCCCACGTCGTTGATGAAGAGCTGGCCATCCTTGACCTGGATCTTGTCGCCCGGCAGGCCGACGACGCGCTTGATATAATCGACGGAAGGATCCGGCGGAAACTTGAACACGACCACATCGCCGCGCTTCGGCTCGGAGCCCCAGATGCGGCCCGAAAAGATGTTCGGCCCGAACGGCAGCGAATAGCGGGAGAAGCCGTAGGACCATTTGGTGACGAAGAGATAATCGCCTTCGAGCAAAGTTGGCCGCATCGAGCCGGACGGGATCGAGAACGGCTGAAACAGGAGCGTGCGGATGACCAGCGCAAGCAACAGGGCCTGGACGATGACGCTGACGGTTTCGCCAAGTCCGCCGGATTTCTTCTGGGTTTTTTCAGCCACGCTCATGTCGTCCTCGATTGTGCGTTGGATGGTATAGAGTCTCGGCGCGCGCTGGGCAACGTCATGCCGATGGTCAGATGCAATCAATGTGGCGCTTCTTCGACCGGCACCGCTTCAATGATCACAAAGGCTTGAGCGAGCGGCAAATCATCGGTGATGGTGAGGTGGATCACGGCGCGGTGCCCTTCAGGCACTATTTCGTCCAGCCGCGCTGCCGCCCCGTTGGTCAGCGCCATGGTCGGCTTGCCGCTGGCCAGGTTGACGACCCCCATGTCGCGCCAGAACACACCTTGCGCCATACCGGTGCCCAATGCCTTGGCGCAGGCCTCCTTAGCGGCGAAACGTTTGGCGTAGGAGGCCGCACGCGCTGCGCGGTTTTCGGAGCGCGCCTGTTCGACCTCTGTATAGATACGTTGGATGAAGCGCTGGCCATGACGTTCCAGCGACTTCTCGATGCGTCTGATGTCGATGAGGTCGCTGCCGATACCGATAATCATTCGGCGGGAACTTCCGGCCCGGTTTTTCCAGCCTTTGCCGCTCTTTCGGCCAGACGCTTGCGGCGCTGCTCCTGGAAAGTGACCATGCCCCAGCGGGTGATACCGTAAAACAGCAGACCGAAGACTAGGCCGAGCGGTATTGCGCCGATCGTCATCGGCTTCAGCACCGGTCCCCACAATTGCGCGAAGGAAAGATTATGCAGCATGTCGCCGAGATGCGCGGGTGGGCCATGCGCCGGCAGGTGTTCATGCAGGATCAGCTTGCCGACCTCCCAGGAGGCGGCCCATAGCAGCGGAAAGGTCAGGGGGTTGCCGAATACCGTGCCGAGTGCTGCCGCGACCAGATTGCCGGCGATCAGCCAGCACAGGATGGCGGCAATGATGAAGTGGAAGCCAAGCGGGAAAAACGACGCGAATACGCCCGCCGCAACACCGGCGGCCACGGCATGCGGCGTGGCCCTAAGCCGCAGGATGCGTTTGGAGAAATACCGCAGCGAGCGCGAGAACGAGCGGCGCGGCCACAAATAAGTACGCACCCGCTCGAAAAAACCATCAGGCTTGCGCCGTCGAAAAAGCACTCTGTTCCTGTTCCTAATTCCATCAATGGCTTCACGCCGGCTTCTCCCAGCCGGGCGCGACAGCCCTATGCTGCGCTCTGCGGTCGCCGAAAAGCAACTACGACTTTGATATAGCGATGCGCTGGCCGAAGAACAACGACGCCGAGGGCATCCGCTCGGTGGCCGCTCGCGCCAGCCCTGGGTTATCGCCGTTCTGAACAGGGCACGATCGCGGCGAATTTAAGGAGCGCCGCTTAGGGTCGATATTCGCTGACCTCGACGAGGTTACCATCCGGGTCACGGAAATAGACCGACATCATCGCGCCAAGGGCGCCGACTCGCTCGACCGGGCCGACCTCTATCACCACGCCATTGGCGGCGAGGCTGCCGCATATCTCGGTGAGCGGCCGGGCGGCAACGAGACAGAAATCCCCAGAGCCGGGAGTCGGCACCTTGGCCTTCGGCTCGAAGGTGCGCCCGACCTCATGCACATTGATCTTTTGCGCTCCAAACAGCAGCGCTGTCGGTAGGTTCGGTGTGTCGACACGCTGAAAGCCAAGCACGCGCTGATAAAAGGCGCAGGTATCATCGACGGAGCGAACTGTCAGCACGAAATGGTCGATGCCGGCAATCACGGCGGCTCCGTTATAAGTTGCGGCTGCCGGGCTTGATCGCCGGTATGGCGGCAAGCTCCGGCGGCAGCTTGTCGGCAGGATAGGCCGGAACCTCGTATTCGGCGAGCGCGATCAGCGGCACGCCGACATCGGTCTTGCCGGCCGAGCGGTCGATGATGCACGCAGCGGCAACGACTTCGGCGCCAAGCCCGCGCAGGCAGTCGATGGTCTCGCGGATCGACAGGCCGGTGGTGACGATGTCCTCGACAATGACAACGCGCGATCCCTCGGCGATCTCGAAGCGGCGCAGCCTGAATTCGCCCCCTTCCCGCTCGACCCAGATTGCCGGCGCACCAAGATGGCGCGAGGTCTCATAGGCCGGGATCAGCCCGCCGATCGCGGGACCGACGACGTAGTCGATCCTGCCGGGCACGCCAGCGCGGATCTTTTCGGCCAGCGCCTTGCACAAGCGCTCGGTCTTGTCGGCATGCATGAAAACGCGCGCCTTCTGCAGGAAGACCGGGCTGCGCAGGCCCGACGTCAGGATGAAATGCCCTTCGAGAACGGCGCCGGCCTCGCGGAACACGCCCAGCACTTCGTCGGTGTTCATTGTTCGCTCCGTGTCGATGGTGAATGGTGAATGGTAGTGAGTAGTGAGTAGTGAGTAGTGAGAGCACCCTTTTTCACTATTCACCCATTCACGCGCCTTGCATCGCTGACGCTCGAATTGTCCTTTAGCTGCGACAGCAGCCGGTTCAAGTGCTTCAGGTCCCACACTTCGAGATCGATCAGCATTTCGGTGAAATCGGGCGCGGTGCGCACCATTGACAGAGTGTGGATGTTGGCATCGTTGGATGCGACGACCTGTGCAATGTCGGCCAGCGAACCCGGGGCGTTGATGGCGGTGACAGAGACGCGCGCCGGGAACCGCTCCTTGGTGCGCTCGTCAATATCCCAGCGCACGTCGATCCAGCGCTCGGGCTGGTCGTCGAAGGCCTGCAGCGCCGGCGACTGGATCGGATAGATGGTGATACCGGTTCCCGGCTGCACGATGCCGACGATACGGTCGCCAGGCACTGCCCCTTCCGGCGCGAAGCGCACCGGCAGATCGCCGCGCACGCCGCGGATCGGCACCGCATCGTCGCGCGGCTGGTTTTTGTCCTTGCGCGCGGCGCGGCCCGGAATCTGGAACAGCATGCCGGCGGCGTTGCGGATCTTCGACCAGCCCTCCTCGCGCTGCTTGGGCGCGACCAGCGTGACACGCTCGTCCTTGTAGTCGGGAAACACCGCCTTCATGACATCGGTGGAGGCAAGCTCGCCACGGCCGACCGCGGCCAGCACATCCTCGATGTCCTTGCGCGCCAGCCGGTGCAGCACCGGCTTCAGGCTTTCCTTGGTGAAGGTCTTGCCGGACCGTTCGAAGGCGCGCTCCAGAATGCGGATACCGAGACCCGAATATTGCTTTCGGATAGCGTTCTTGGTGGCGCGGCGGATGGCCGACCGCGCCTTGCCGGTAACAACCACCGATTCCCACGCCGCCGGCGGTACCTGCGCCTTCGAACGGATGATCTCGACCTCGTCGCCGTTCTTCAGCTCCGTCATCAGCGGCATGATGCGGCCATTGACCTTGGCGCCGACGCAGGTGTCGCCGACATCGGTGTGGACGGCATAGGCAAAGTCGATCGGCGTGGCGCCGCGCGGCAGCGCGATCAGCATGCCCTTCGGCGTAAAGCAGAATACCTGGTCCTGGAACAGTTCCAGCTTGGTGTTTTCGAGGAAATCCTCGGGATTGTCGCCCTCGGCAAGCTGCTCGATGGTGCGCCTCAGCCAGGCATAGGCATTGGTTTCCTTCGAGATCGCATGGGCGGCGCCATTCATCTTGCCGCCGGTATCTTTATAGATGGAATGAGCGGCGACGCCGTATTCGGCGATCTTGTTCATCTGGTAGGTGCGGATCTGCAATTCGACGCGCTGGCGCGACGGGCCGACGATGGTGGTGTGGATCGAGCGGTAGTCGTTCTGCTTCGGCGTCGAGATGTAGTCCTTGAAGCGGCCGGGCACCATCGACCAGGTGGTGTGGATGGCGCCGAGCGCGCGATAGCAATCTTCGACCGTCTCGACAACGACGCGGAATCCGAAAATGTCGGACAGCTGCTCGAACGACAGCGCCTTGGCTTCCATCTTGCGAAATACCGACCACGGCTTCTTCTGCCGGCTCTTGACCTCGGCGTTGATCGAATATTTGTCGAACAGCGTGGAGAGCGCCCTCTCGATCTCGGACAGCACGCCCTTGTTGCGCTCGAAGATTTCGGCGAGCCGTGCGGTGACGGCGCGGTAGGCTTCCGGATTGATGAAGCGGAAGGCGATCTCCTCCAGCTCCTCGCGCATCCCCTGCATGCCCATGCGGCCGGCCAGCGGCGCGTAGATGTCCATCGTCTCTTCGGCAATGCGCAGGCGCTTGGCTTCCGGCACATGGTCGAGCGTGCGCATATTGTGCAGGCGGTCGGCGAGCTTGACCAGAAGCACGCGCACGTCTTCCGAGATCGCCAGCAACAGCTTGCGCAGGTTCTCCGCCTGCTCGGCCTTCTTTGAGACGAGGTCGAGCTTCTTCAGCTTGGTCAGGCCCTCGACCAGCTTGCCCATTTCCGGACCGAACAATTCGTCGATCTCGGCCCTGGTCGCCGTGGTGTCCTCGATCGTGTCGTGCAGCAGCGCAACGGCAATCGTCGCCTCGTCCATGTGCATTTCGGTGAGGATGGCGGCGACTTCGAGCGGATGCGAGAAATAGGGGTCGCCGGAGGCGCGTTTCTGGTGGCCATGCTTCTGCATGGCGTAGACATAGGCCTTGTTGAGCAGCGCCTCGTTGACGTCAGGCTTGTAGCGCTGCACGCGCTCGACAAGCTCATACTGACGCATCATGGGCGGGATCTCGCAATGCTGAAATGAATCATGCGCCGCACTGGCGTACGGCGCATGTCATAGATAACCACGAAACTGCCCACGCGAAAGTGTCGGCAGTTGTTGCTAAGATCAATAATCGTCGCTTTTTTCCGGCGGTACCAGGCCTTCGATGCCGGCCAACAGGTCTTCTTCGGTCATGCGATCGAAGGTGACGTTGTCCTCGGCCTCGTCGGCATCGGCGGCCGCTACAGTGCTGCCGGTCTGGTCGGCAATCGCCTCCCCATCGGCTTCCGGCTCGTCGACCTCGACATGCTTCTGCAGTGAATGGATGAGATCTTCCTTGAGGTCGTCCGGCGACAGCGTCTCTTCGGCGATTTCGCGGAGTGCAACGACCGGGTTCTTGTCGTTGTCGCGCGGTACGGTAATCTGCGCGCCCTGGCTGATCTGACGGGCGCGGTGGCCGGCCAGGAGCACCAGCTCGAAGCGGTTGTCGACCTTGTCGATGCAATCTTCAACGGTTACGCGGGCCATGAGTTGCCCCTTTCATGCCTGGATTTGATGGAAAACAGGCGCGGTCCATAACCCGAACGCCGCCAAAATACAAGCTTTTATGGCGATGCGCAGCTCTGACGTGGGCCGCCCGCGACGACACGGCGCCCATCACAATTGCTTGCGGTGCGCCATGGTGCCTTGGATTGCCGTAAAACTGGCGTTATCTCGAACGATGAAGGCAGTAGGTCTATTATGAGACCGGCCGATAGTCGCCACGCATTTAGACGACTGCTTATTTCGAAAAAGGACATTTTTCCATGTTCGATCCTCGTGAAAAAATCGCTCTCTTTATCGACGGTGCCAATCTCTACGCCACATCGCGCGCGCTGGGCTTTGACATCGATTACCGCAAACTTTTGTCGAGCTTCCAGAAACGCGGCTATCTGCTGCGCGCTTATTACTACACCGCGCTGGTCGAGGATCAGGAATACTCTTCGATACGGCCGCTGATCGACTGGCTCGATTATAACGGCTTCAAGGTGGTGACCAAACCGGCCAAGGAATTCACCGACTCGACCGGCCGGCGCAAGATCAAGGGCAATATGGATATCGAGCTGACCGTCGATGCGCTGGAGCTTGCCGACGTCGTCGACCATTATGTCATCTTCTCGGGCGACGGTGATTTCCGCACGCTGGTCGAGGCGCTGCAGCGGCGTGGGCGCAAGGTGTCGATCGTCTCGACCATGGCTTCGCAGCCGCCGATGATCTCTGACGATCTGCGCCGCCAGGCCGACCATTTTATCGACTTGATGACGCTCAAGAATGAAGTCGGCCGCGATCCGTCGGAGCGGCCGGTGCGTCGGCCCGAGCCGGCCGAAGTCGACGAGGAAGACTATTGACGGTCGGTGCCTTGACCGCGCCTCTGGTCGTCGCGCCCGAACCCGATCGCGATTGCCCACTCTGCCCGCGGCTGCACGACTTCATCGCCGAGTGGCGGCGGCGCGAGCCGTCCTGGTTCAACGCGCCAGTGCCGACCTTTTTGCCGCCGGAAGGCGAGGATGCGGTGCGCTTGCTGATCGTCGGGCTGGCGCCTGGCCTGCGTGGGGCGAACCGGACGGGGCGCCCCTTCACCGGCGATTTTGCCGGCGACCTGCTCTACAACACGCTGATCGCGCACGGCATGGCGCGCGGCGAATTCAAAGCACGACCGGACGACGGGCTGGAGCTTGTCGGTACGGCGATCACCAATGCGGTGCGTTGCGTGCCGCCGGATAACAAGCCGGTTGGCGCCGAGATAGCGACCTGCCGGACGTTCCTGATACCTACGATCGCACGGTTCAAAAACCTGCGCGCCGTGCTGGCGCTGGGCTCGATCGCGCACCAGTCGACCGTGCGGGCGCTCGGCCAGCGCGTCGCCGCCTATCCGTTCCGGCATGGTGGGCAGCAGCAGGCCAATGGCATCACGCTGTTTTCCAGCTATCATTGCTCGCGCTACAACACCAATACCGGCGTGCTGACGGAAGCGATGTTTGTTAATGTCTTCAGTCAGATAGAAGCTTTTCTGACGACGTAGAATCGGACGATGCGCGCCGGCGCACAAGCCCTAGATTCGGGCAATCGCAAACAACCAGGCCAGGAGATCCAGCAACCACAGAGACAGTGCAAGCTGCAGCGCGACGCGCAGGCGTTGGATGATCCGCCAATTGCTGGCCATGTCGCATTTGATGCGCAGCGCAAGCGCTGGGTGCATCCCGTCCATGGTTGCGGAAGGGTGCTGATCGACGAAGTCCTGGAGCAGCTTCTCTGGATCGAAACGGAACGTATAGTTATAATACGGCCACACCATAATCGCGACCAGCAGCCCGATAAGAAAAAGCAATGTCAGCGCCAGCCAGTCCCAAGGCCCCACGCCATCCAGGAGCGCCCTGCCTCCAAGGAGAGAACTCGCGAACGCGGTCGCAACAATCAGATTTCCAGCGCGCGTATTGCGACTTTCAACCACGCCCTGCTGGTGCTGGAGACCACGCACGGCCTCTGCGTAGACAAATGCCAGGCGGGGATCGCCGCCGTCCGTCGCACCTGGCGGGGCGTTGCTGTCATTGGTTAATGAAGGCCGCTCCGGCATCAAATGTACCTAGCACGGCGCCGCCTGCGATATGAATAGCTGTATTTGCGAAGGTTTCGTCGTCCCGTCTTTCGCGCCACTGAGGGTGCTCTCGTTGGACAGGAATAGCGTCAATCCGATGACGTCGCTTCAGGCGCTGCGGCAAACAACGCGGCCAGCGTCGCCAGTCCGCCTTGGAGGACATTCAGGTCGACATCGCCGCTAATGCCGTCGACGCGGCCCCGATTGTGGTACTGCCAATAGACCCAGTCGTCATGGCCTGGCCGCAGCGCCAGCGAACGCAGCCAGCGCGGGCGGCCGGCTAGCTGCCCGGCATAGGCTTGCGCGGCCTCGTCGGTCACATAGAGGATCGCCGTCTTGCCGAACGCCGCCTCGACCGGGCCGAGGAAGGCGGAGAGTTCGGCGCTCAGCTGTTCGGGGGTTGGCCGCTGCGGGCAATTGCCGCCGAACTCGATATCTACCACCGGCGGCAGCAAAGGCCGATCGCGCGGTACCACCGAGATGAAGTTGCGTGCCTGATCGGCACCCGGCCTGCAGAACGTGAAGAAATGATAGGCACCCACGGCAAGGCCGGCGGCGCGGGCCGCGCGCAAATTGGCGGCGAAGGCATCGTCGACATGGTCGCCGCCTTCAGTCGCCTTGATCACGGCGAAGGCCACATCGTCGGCGGCAACACGCCGCCAGTCGATCTGCCGCTGATGATGGGAAACATCGATGCCCCTGACCGGATATCTGCCGCGGTCCGGAGAAAACGTCTGGAAGTAGGTATAGCCGCCGGCCAGAACGAGGCCCGCCAGGAGCAGACCGGCCGCGCCCCACAAGACGATCCGGTTTTTCAACAGAGGCCTATCCCTGTTGTTCCGCCCTGCCCGCCGCAACGGCTTCGGCCGTTCGTCGCTCGAAAAGCCAAATCATTGGCTTTTCGTCCGCTTCGCGGACCGCTCCTCACCCTCGCTCCTTCAGCAGCCGGCCCTTCTCGCGCGACCAGTCGCGCTGCTTTTCAGTCTCGCGCTTGTCGTGCAGTTTCTTGCCGCGGCCAACAGCGAGCAGCAGCTTGGCACGGCCCTGGTCGTTGAAGTAGATCTTCAGCGGCACCAGCGTCATGCCTTCGCGGTCGACGCTTTGCGCCAGCTTGGCCATCTCGCGCTTGTTGAGCAGCAGTTTGCGGCGGCGGCGCGGCTCGTGGTTGAAGCGGTTGGCCTGCAGGTATTCCGGCAAATAGGAGTTGATCAGCCAGATCTCGCCGCCCTCAACCGAGGCGTAGCTGTCCTGGATATTGGCCTGGCCCTGGCGCAGCGACTTCACTTCGGTACCGGTCAGCACCAGGCCGGCCTCGATCGTGTCTAGCACCTCATAGGAAAACCGCGCCTTGCGGTTTTCCGCAACGGTCTTGTTGTTGGGATCGGCATTTCTGACTTGATTCATGATGCGGAGAGGTGGCGCCTCATCCCTAGTTTATCAAGCCGGCGTGCTTCATCGCCGCGTCGATCTTCTCGGCCGTCGAGGGCTCGACCGTCATTAGCGGCGAGCGCAGCACGTTCTCGACCTTGCCCAGCTTCGACAGCGCATATTTCGCGCCGGAAACGCCGGGTTCCAGGAAAATCGCCTTGTGCAGCGGCAACAGGCGGTCCTGCAGGTCGAGCGCCTTGGCACTGTCGCCGGAAAGCGTCGCCTCCTGGAATTCGGCGCAGAGCCGCGGTGCGACGTTCGATGTCACCGAGATGCAGCCGACGCCGCCATGCGCGTTGAAGCCGAGGGCCGAAGCGTCTTCGCCGGAGAGCTGGATGAAATCCTTGCCGCATGTGGCGCGCTGCTCCGAAACCCGCTCGACCTTGCCGGTGGCGTCCTTGACGCCGACGATGTTCTTGAAGTCGTGGGCCAGCCGGCCCATCGTCTCCGGGCTCATGTCGACCACCGAGCGCGGCGGAATGTTGTAGATGATGATCGGCAGGCTGGTCGCCTTGGCGACGGCGGCGAAATGCGCATACAGGCCGCGCTGCGTCGGCCTGTTGTAATAGGGCGTGACGACAAGGGCCGCGTCGGCGCCCGCCTTTTCGGCATACTGGACCAGGCCGACCGCCTCTTCGGTGTTGTTGGAGCCGGCGCCGGCGACGACCGGAACCCGGCCCTTTGCGACCTCGATACAGACCTTGACGACTTGGCGGTGCTCGTCATGCGACAGCGTCGGCGACTCGCCGGTGGTGCCGACCGGGACCACGCCCGTCGTGCCTTCGGCGATCTGCCAGGCAATAAACGCGCGAAAGGCTTTCTCGTCGAAACGGCCGCTCTTCTCGAACGGTGTGACGAGCGCGGTCAGCGAGCCTCTCAGCATGTCGTCCAACTCCTTGGGACTAGCGTATGACCCCGAAAATCGCAGCCGATTTTCGCTGGGGATCATGCGCCAAATTTAAGTTGCTACAGCGTCCTTTGCGCGTCTGAGAAGACGCGCGGCGCTGTAGGTGTTTGTCGTGCGCGCCTTCTAGCCGAAAGCGAAGCGGCGCACCATAGTCTCGACATTGTTGCGCGGCAAGCATTGCGCCGGCAATTGCAATTCGAACGACCTCGACAAGGTTTTCTTTACGGGCTCTTCATCACAGACGAATAGGCTTCAGTCCATCTGTGCCAGTTTGCAGCATCGAAGAATAGGAAATGACCAAATCCATGCCGACCAGGCGGCCTCATCTTTTCGGGCTTCTCGGCGCGATCGTTGTGCTGATCCCCGGTGCGGCGATCGGCGGCAGCGTCGATGTGCAGGTCACGGCGGCGATCCCGATGACGGAGCCGCAGAACGATGCGCTGCAGCAGTCGCCGTCCGCCAGCGTCGCGGCGCTGAAGAGCGGTCTTGACGCGCTGGCGGCAAACGACATTCAGCGCGCGCGCCAGATGCGCGAGGCACTGCCCGCCAAATCGCTCGACCGGCACATCCTTGCCTGGGCGATCGCGCTCTATGGCGGCGACCAGGTGCCGAGCGGCGACATTGCCGATGCGGCCAAGATGCTGCCGAACTGGCCGGGCACGATCGCCTTGCGCAAGAACAGCGAGCGTGCGCTCTATCGCGAGAACCCGGCTCCGCAGGGGGTGGTGCGGGCGTTCAATGGCAGCCAGCCACTGACCTTCGAGGGCGTGGTGATCCTGGCCCGCTCCTATGTGGCGCTGGGCGATACCAAGGCAGCGTGCTCGGTGCTGTCGCCATTCTGGCGCACCGAAAAGCTAGAAGCCGGGGACGAGGTGGCAGTCATCAGCGAGTTCGGCGCACTGATCCCTGCGGCCGACCATCGCTTCCGCATGGAGCGCATGTTTTATGCCGACCGGGTCGCTTCGGCGCTGCGTGTCGCCGGTCTCGCCGGCGCCCAGCAATTGGCCGAGGCCTGGGCGGCGGTCACCAAAGGAGACAAGAACGCGGCCAAGCTGCTGAAGGCGGTGCCGGCACCGCAGCGCTCGGCCGGCTATCTCTTTGCCGAAGCCGAACATCTGCGCAAGCAACAGAAATTTTCCGACGCCGCCGCGCTGCTGATGAAGGCGCCGGGCGACCGTGACGCTCTGGTCGATCCCGACGCCTGGTGGGTCGAGCGCCGGGTGCTGTCGCGCGAGCTGGTCGACCGGGGCGACATGAAGACCGCCTACAGAACAGTCGCCGCGCATGCCGCCGAAAGTCCCGCCAATGCCGCCGAGGCGGAATTCCATGCAGGCTGGTACGCGCTGCGGGGCCTCAACGACCCGAGCACCGCCGCCAAGCATTTTGCGCGAATCGCGGAGCTCGCCCAAGGCCCGATGTCACTGTCGCGCGCCTATTACTGGCTCGGCCGGGCCGCCGAGCTCGGCGGCCCCGGCAATGCCAAAGATTATTTCAGCCGTGCCGCCAGCTACGGCACGACCTTTTACGGCCAGCTTGCCGGCGAACGCGTCGGCCGGCACACCCTCAACATCGTCTACCCCCAGCCAAGTGCCGCAGAGCGCCAGAATTTCGCCACCCGCGAGGCGGTCAGCGCCATCAAGCGGCTGCAGGAGGCTGGCTATGACCGCTATGCCGAAACGCTCTACCGCGACCTTGCCGGACAGCTGAACAGCCCCGGCGAACTGGCGCTGCTTGCGGCGCTGGCGGAAAGACAAGGCAACCATTTCATGGCGCTGAAGGTCGGCAAGATCGCCGGGGCCCGCGGCATCGACGTCGGCGCGCTGTCGCATCCGCTTGGCGTCATTCCCGACACCGCCAACTTCTCCGGCTCGGGCAAGGCGCTGGCCTATGCGATTGCCCGCCAGGAAAGCGAGTTCAACGTCGGCGCTGTCTCCAGCGCCGGCGCGCGCGGGCTGCTGCAGCTAATGCCGGGCACGGCCAAGCAATTGGCGAAGAAGGCCGGCATGAATTTCTCGCAGGCCCGGCTGACCAGCGATGCCGGCTACAATGCAACGCTGGGCGCTGCCTTTCTCGGCGAGCAGCTCGGCCGTTTCGACGGCTCCTACGTGCTCACCTTCGCCGGCTATAATGCCGGCCCCGCCCGAGCCGCCCAATGGGTAGCGAAATACGGCGATCCGCGCGGCAAGGACATCGATGCCGTCGTCGACTGGATCGAGCGGATTCCCTATACGGAAACAAGAAGTTACGTTCAGCGCGTGATGGAGAATTACGAGGTCTACAAGATGCGTATCTCCGGCAAGTACGATATTGTCGGAGATCTGGTGAACGGCCGGGGGTGACGACCGGCTTCAAGCCAAGTCAGGCTGCGATCCTTCGCGCCCCCTCTGTCCCGCCGGCGCTCGCATTCTCGCGCCAGAATAATCCAGTGGAAACCAAGTCGAAATGTCGCTCGGGTTTTCCGATTTCTTCTACGCCGCGCCGGATGGGCTTTCCCTGCACGTCCGCATCTATGGCAAAGCGAATTCCGGCCATTGGCCGGTCGTTTGCCTGCCCGGCCTGACCCGCAATTGCCGTGATTTTCACGAATTGGCGCTTTATCTATCAACGCAGGCGAAGCGCAAGATCATTGCCTTCGACTATCGCGGGCGCGGGCAGTCCGCCTACGATGCCGATATCGGCCATTACAACATCGGCATCGAAGCGGGCGATATTCTTGCCGGATTGGCGGCACTTGGCATCGAGGAGGCAGGTTTCATCGGCACGTCACGCGGCGGACTGATCATCCATGTGCTCGGGGCGATGCGGCCGGCCGTGCTGAAGGCTATCGTCTTCAATGACATCGGCCCAGTGATCGAGACGCAATGTCTCGCCCATATCCGCTCCTATCTCGAGCCCGCGCCCAGGCCGAAGGCGTACGCAGAGGTGGTCCGCGACCTGCGCAGGACCCATGGCGCGGATTTTCCGGCGCTGACCAATGCGGATTGGGAGCGGATGGCGTCAGCCCTCTATCGCGAGACCGAGGAGGGGTTTCTGCCCGACTTCGACCCGAAACTGGTCGACACGCTGGCGGGCCTAGACCTCACTCAGCCGCTGCCTGATCTGTGGCCGCAGTTCGACGCGCTGGCGCCGGTCCCGATGCTCGTCATACGCGGCGCCAACTCGAAGCTGCTGTCCGCCGAAACACTTGAGCAGATGCGGGCGCGCCATACCGATATCGAGGCGATCACCGTGGAAGGCCAGGGGCATGCCCCGTTTTTGGAGACCGGCAGCCTGCCGGGCAGCATCGCTGGTTTTCTCGATCGGGCGGAGCGGCGGGGCGGTTGGAAGTAAAACTCGAGACCGGAGGAATTTGTTCGGCAGTGCTGCACCGACTTGAGCGGTGGCGGAGAGGATGGGATTCGAACCCACGAGAAGCTTTTGACCTCTACTCCCTTAGCAGGGGAGCGCCTTCGACCACTCGGCCACCTCTCCGTTGCGCCGGTGGATAAAGAAAAGCGTCGGCACAATCAACAAGCCGACGCTATTATCCTTGAAAAATCGGGCTTTCGCCAAAGCGCCGCCTTGGGCTTGCGGCGATTCTGCGGCAATTCCCCGTCCCGCGAGTCGGTGCGTGGTCACAGTTTGGGCGGGCCCTTGCCGGAATTGGCTGGGATGCGGGGTTGCCGGGGCCCGATAGTTAATGGGAGCTTTCGGAGTGAGGCCAAATCGTGTCATTTGTGCAACAACGCTCGGCGATAGCGCCATCACAAACCTTTTGCCGGTACGATCGTGGTTGAACGCGGCCGCCTCATGGGTAATGTCGGGTTTGAAGGAGCGGCGCGGTGCGCATCTTTTTCGGTAGTGGGGATGGGGCAGGGAACGCTGTCCTTCAGCAAAGAATACCCAGACCCGTTTTTTAACTTTTGACTGGAGGTCAGAAAATGAACATCAAGAGCCTGCTTCTCGGCTCCGCTGCGGCGCTGATCGCAGTATCCGGTGCGCGCGCCGCCGACGCCGTCGTCGTCGCCGAGCCGGAACCCGCTGAATACGTCAAGATCTGCGACGTCTACGGCGCTGGCTACTTCTACATCCCCGGCACCGAGACCTGCCTGCGCATCGGCGGCTATGTCCGCTACGATATCGGCATCGGCGACGTCGGCTCGTTCGACGGTGCTGAGAATTGGGATCACCAGGATGGTGATATTCAGGACACCTACTACAAGAACGCCCGCGCCACCTTCAAGACCTGGACCCAGCAGGAAACCGAACTCGGCACCTTGAAGACCTACACCGAGACCCGCTTCAACTTCGGCAACCGCAACCGTCACGTTAGCAGCACAACCACCGACCCGGACGGCCCCGGTCCGCTGCTACCGGTCACGACCTTTGTCTTCAATGACGCCGAAAACAAGGGCACCTCGCTGAACTTCGCCTGGATCCAGCTCGGTGGTCTCCGCGTCGGTAAGGACGAATCGGCCTTCAACACGTTCATCGGCTACGCCGGCAACGTCATCCAGGATACGCTGGTTCCTTACGGCGATTTCGACACCAACGTCGTCCAGTACTACTTCGATTTCGGCAACGGCTTCTCGGCCGTGGCCTCGCTCGAGCAGGGCGCGGGCCGCGTTGGGACCATCGACAGCTACGTTCCGCATGTCGTCGGCGGCTTGAAGTGGACGCAAGGCTGGGGCGCTGTCACCGGCGTCATCGCCTATGACAGCAACTACGAAGAAGTGGCCGGCAAGGTTCGTCTCGACGTGAACGCGACCGACGCGCTGTCGCTGTTCATCATGGCCGGCTACGGCACGGACGACAACCTCGATGACGCGGGCAACTTCGTCGACGCTGGTGGCCGCGGCTTCTACAAGCAGTGGGGCGGCAACTGGGCAGTCTGGGGTGGCGGCACCTACAAGTTCAACGAGAAGACCTCGTTCAACGTGCAGGCTTCCTATGACGATTGGGAAAACCTCGGCATCGCGGCGAACGTCGCCTACGATATCGTTCCCGGTCTGACGATCACGGCTGAAGTCGACTACCTGCACGCAGGCCAGTTCGATGACGTCGGCTTCTCCAACTGGACGGGCGCCGACGACGAGGACAGCATTGGCGGCCTCCTCCGCTTCCAGCGCTCGTTCTAATAAGTTCGACCTGACCAATAGCGAACCCGGCGGGCAACCGCCGGGTTTTTTCGTGTGCCATTCGCCGGCTGCCACATTGCAAGGCTGCGGGGGAACTTGCGCAGGCCAAGCCGGCAGGCTAGCAAGAAGGCCCTTTTCGAACGAGCCTTTGCCATGCGCCCTCCCCTTACGCCACTTATCGACGCGCTTCCCTCCACAGTGCCGTTTGTCGGCCCGGAGGCGCAGGAGCGTGATCGCAGCCGCGCCTTTCGCGCCCGCATCGGCGCCAATGAGAGCAGCTTTGGCCCGTCGCCGCGCGTCGTCGGCCGCATGGCCGAGATTGCCGGCGACATGTGGATGTATTGCGACCCTGACAATCACGATTTGAAGGTAGCCGTGGCCAGGCATCTCAATGTCAGCGCCAAAAATGTTGTCATCGGCGAAGGCATAGACGGGCTGCTCAGTCTGGTGGCGCGCATGTATGTGGCGCCCGGCGATGCGGTGGTGACCTCGCGCGGCGCCTATCCGACCTTCAACTTTCATGTTGCCGGCGTCGGCGGACGGCTGGTCGCGGTGCCCTACGAGAACGATCGGGAAAACCTGGACGGCCTGCTGGCGGCAGTGGCCAGGGAAAAGGCGCCACTGGTCTATCTGTCCAATCCGGACAATCCGATGGGCAGTTGGTGGGAAGCCGCCGAGATCAGGCGCTTCATCGAGGCCTTGCCGGAGACCACAATGCTGGTGCTCGACGAAGCCTATGGCGAATTAGGGCCAGCCTCAGCGCTGCCGCCGATCGATGTGGCGCGGCCAAACGTCATCCGCATGCGCACCTTCTCCAAGGCGTATGGGCTGGCCGGCATACGCTGCGGCTATGCGGTGACTGAGGCCCAGGTGATTCGCGATTTCGAGAAGATCCGCAATCATTACGGCGTCAGCCGCATGGCGCAGATCGCCGGTGTCGAGGCGCTTGCCGATCAGGCTTGGCTGGAGAGCGTGGTGGCGCGCGTCGCCGCCGGCCGCCGGCGCATTGCCGCAATAGCCGAGGCGAATGGGCTGAAGCCGCTGGCTTCGGCGACCAATTTCGTCACCATCGACAGCGGCCGCGACGGCGCTTTCGCGCTGAAGGTGCTGCAGGCGCTGTTGTCGCGCGACGTGTTCATCCGCAAGCCGATGGTCCCGGTGCTCGACCGCTGCATCCGGGTCAGCATCGGCCTCGACCACGAGCTCGACATCTTTGCCGAGGAACTGCCCGGCGCACTGGCAGCAGCGCGGGGGAATTGAAGCATCTTCGCCCTGTGTGGCTGACCGGCGGCAGCGCGGTTGAATTTGCACGGCGATGCGCCAGACTCGACTCAGAGGATGGAGAGCGCGATGACCCATCGGACGGTGCAGGTACGCATATACGGCAAGGTGCAAGGCGTCAGCTACCGTGTCTGGGCGCGGCGCGAGGCGTCGGCACTTGGCCTTGCCGGGTGGGTGCGCAACGAAGTTGACGGCTCGGTGACAGCTTTGATTGCAGGGACGGGTGCGGCGGTCTCGACAATGATCGAACGGCTTTGGCAAGGACCGCCAGGAGCAGCGGTATCGAAGGTCGATGTCGAGGAGATCGAGGCACGCGACATGTCCGCGGGTTTCAGGATTGTTGCCTAGCAAGGCATGATCCTGCTCATTCGCTTCCATCGCACAAAAATCTCCAGGGTGCAGATAGAGCAAGCCTGAAGCCAACGCCCTTACCCGGACATACTTCGGCCCTTGAATTAATTGAACGTTTGTTTTATTGTCTGTCAAAAGGGCGGCTTGTCATGGCGCGTACGACCGGTTCCGACGGAGAGAAGACCGAAGCTGCGGTCCGCGAGGCGGCGGTCAGCCTGATTGCGCGCCTTGGCTACGAGGCGATGTCGATGCGCCAGCTGGCGGCCGAAGTTGGCGTCCAGGCAGCGGCACTTTACCGCTATTTCCCGACCAAGCAGGACCTTCTGTTCACGCTGATGCGCGAGCATATGGAAGGCTTGATCGAGGCATGGCGCGCGGCGCGCTCTGTCGACGCCGATCCGGCAGCGCGGCTTGCCGCCTATGTAAAAAATCACATCGCTTTCCATGTCGAACGCCGCCATTCCACCCATGTCTCGAACATGGAGCTGCGGAGCCTGTCACATGAAAAACTCACGCAGATCGTGCGCATGCGCACGGCCTACGAGAAGGAGCTGCGCGCCATCCTGCGCGACGGCGTCGAAGCGGGCTCATTCAGCATCGAAGACACCGGGCTCACCGCCATGGCGCTGATCCAGATGATGACCGGCGTCATCGTCTGGTTCCGGCCGGGCGAACGGCTGTCGATCGCCGAAGTCACCGCTACATATCTAGCAATGACAATGCGCCTTGTTGGAGCAAAGAACGGTGGCGCGACAACGAGCCACGGCGCCGTGCGTCCATTCGAGCGCGCAAGGACGCTGTAGCATTTGATTTGGCGCAGGATCCCGATTTTCGGGGTCGCGCGCCGGGAGGAACGGCATGTACACGCATACGCTCAACTTCGGGCTAGACGAAGACATCGAGGCGCTGCGCGACCTGGTGCGACGCTTCGCCCAGGAAAAGATCGCGCCGATCACCGCCGAAATCGACCGCTCGAACGAATTCCCGGCACATCTGTGGGCGGAACTCGGCGGGCTTGGCCTGCTCGGCATCACCGCCGATCCCGATTTCGGCGGCAGCGGCATGGGCTACCTCGCCCACGTCGTGGCGGTGGAGGAGATTTCGCGCGCGTCGGCCTCGGTCGGCCTCTCCTACGGCGCCCATTCCAACCTCTGCGTCAACCAGATCAACCGCTGGGCAACGCAGGCGCAGAAGGAAAAATATCTGCCTTCGCTGTGCAGCGGCGAAAAGGTCGGCGCGCTGGCGATGTCGGAATCGGGCGCCGGCTCCGATGTCGTGTCGCTGCGCCTGCGCGCCGAAAAGCGCAACGACCGCTATGTGCTCAACGGCACCAAAATGTGGATCACCAACGGGCCGGATGCCGAGACCCTGGTCGTCTACGCCAAGACCGATCCGGAACTCCATTCGCGCGGCATTACCGCTTTCATCGTCGAAAAGGCCTTTGCCGGTTTTTCGGTGGCGCAAAAGCTCGATAAGCTCGGCATGCGCGGCTCGAACACCGGCGAGCTGGTGTTCGAGAATGTCGAAGTGCCGTTCGACAATGTGCTGCACGAGGAAGGGCGCGGCGTCGAGGTGCTGATGTCGGGCCTCGACTACGAACGCGCCGTGCTGGCCGGCGGGCCGATCGGGCTGATGGCGGCGTGCCTCGACGTGGCGATACCTTACGTGCATGAACGCAAGCAGTTCGGCCAGCCGATCGGCGAATTCCAGCTGGTGCAAGGCAAGCTCGCCGACATGTATGCGACGATGAACGCGGCGCGCGCCTACGTCTATGCCGTAGCCGCCGCCTGCGATCGCGGTGAGACGGCCCGCAAGGATGCTGCCGGCTGTATCCTCTTCGCCGCCGAAAAGGCGACGCTGATGGCGCTCGACGCCATCCAGCTTTTGGGCGGCAACGGCTACATCAACGACTACCCGACCGGCCGGCTTTTGCGCGACGCCAAGCTCTACGAGATCGGTGCCGGCACCAGCGAAATCCGTCGCTGGCTGATCGGGCGGGAAATCATGGCGGAGGGCGCCTAATGGCATCCTTTTGAGATTTTGCCAGAAGCCGCAAGATGTGGCATATTTCAGAACATGTGCCACAATACAGGCGAGACGGACCATGGCGGGTAAAACAGGAAAGTCCGGACTTGAAGAAGATCCGCAAGCACAGTTCGATGCCGGCAAACCACCGCTTCGGGTTCCGGCGAAACGCGAGCGTGTCAAGCTTGGCGAGGGCGGGCGCTTCGTCATCCCTGCCGCCATGCGCGAGGAGATGGGCGTGAAGCCTGGCGAGGACATGATCCTTCACGTCGAAAACGGCGAGCTGCGGGTAAGATCGTGGCTGCAGAATCTGCGACGCGTCCAGGCCGAATTGTCAGCGCTGAAACAGCCGGGTGAAAGCGTCGTCGACGATTTTCTGAAAGAGCGACGGGAAGAGCAGAGTCGAAGCGACAAGCGTCTCGACCGGCTTCACGCCGAAGGGACAACGGGAAAGCGCACGAAATGAAGCCTTACGTCATGGACAGTTCGGCGGCGCTCGCAATCCTGCTCAACGAGCAGGGCACCGACAATGCTGTGGGGTTCGCGCCGGACGCACAATGCAGTTCAGTCAACGCGGCCGAAATCATCGCCAAGCTGATCGACAAGGGTCGCAGCATGGAACAGGCCGCGGACGACCTCGCCAGTCTCGGCATGCCGATCGCCGTTTTCGACGACGCGATGGGCATCGCGGCCGGGCAGCTTCGCCAATTGACCCGGCATCGCGACTTGTCGGTGGGCGATCGGGCTTGCCTGGCGTTGGCAATTCGCGAGAATGCCATTGCCGTCACCGCCGATCGCGACTGGGGCGACCTCGATGTTGGCTGCAAGATCGAGCTGATCCGGTAGCGCCATGGCTCCCCTCACCTCGCAGATCTCCTCCGCCTCCGACACCTTCCGCGCCAATGCCGAGCGCATGCGGGCGCTGGTCGCCGATATTGCTGAAAAAGCCGCCGCCATCGAGCGCGGTGGCTCGGAAGAGGCGCGTGAGCGGCACGTCTCGCGCGGCAAGCTCCTGCCGCGGCAACGCCTCGCGCAATTGCTCGATACGGGCTCGCCCTTCCTCGAAATCGGCCAGTTCGCGGCATGGTCGATGTATGGCGAGGACATCCCTTCGGCCGGCCTCATCGCCGGCATCGGCCGGGTCGAAGGCACCGAAGTGATGGTCGTCGTCAATGACGCCACGGTGAAGGGCGGCACCTATTATCCACTGACGGTGAAGAAGCATCTGCGTGCGCAGGAGATCGCGCTACAGAACAATCTGCCTTGCGTCTATCTGGTCGACAGCGGCGGCGCCAATCTGCCCAATCAGGACGAGGTGTTTCCCGACCGCGATCATTTCGGCCGCATCTTCTACAACCAGGCCAACATGTCGGCCGCCGGCATTCCGCAGATCGCCTGCGTCATGGGTTCGTGCACGGCCGGTGGCGCCTATGTGCCTGCGATGTCGGACGAGACAATCATGGTGCGCAACCAGGCAACCATCTTTCTCGGCGGGCCGCCGCTGGTGAAGGCGGCCACCGGCGAGGACGTCACCGCCGAGAACCTGGGTGGCGCCGACGTGCACACAAGGCTTTCCGGCGTTGCCGACCACTATGCGCTCGACGACGAGCATGCGCTGGCAATTTGCCGGCGTCTCGTCAAAAACCTGAATCGGAACAAAACTGTAAGCCTGACCTTGAAGAAATCGATTCCGCCGCTTCACGATCCACATGAACTCTACGGCATCGTACCGACGGATCTGCGTCAGCCTTACGACGTGCGCGAGGTGATCGCCCGCATCGTCGACGGCTCCGAGTTCGATGAGTTCAAGCAGAATTACGGCACCACGCTGGTCACTGGCTTCGCCCACCTCAGCGGCATGCCGGTCGGCATCGTCGCCAACAATGGCGTGCTGTTTTCGGAAAGCGCGCTGAAGGGCGCGCACTTCATCGAGCTGTGCTGCCAGCGCAAGATCCCGCTGATCTTCCTGCAGAACATCACCGGCTTCATGGTCGGACGAAAATACGAGGCCGGCGGCATTGCCAAGGACGGCGCCAAGCTGGTGATGGCGGTCGCCACCGCCAAGGTGCCGAAAGTAACGATGATCATCGGCGGCTCGTTCGGCGCGGGCAATTACGGCATGTGCGGACGCGCCTATTCGCCACGCTTTCTGTGGATGTGGCCGAATGCCCGCATTTCGGTGATGGGCGGCGAGCAGGCGGCAACGGTGCTGGCCGTCGTCAAGCGCGAAGGCATTGAGCGCAAGGGTGGCGAATGGAGCGCCGAGGAGGAGACAAAATTCAAGAAGCCGATCCTGATGAAATACGAGCATGAAGGCCATCCGCTCTATTCGTCGGCAAGGCTCTGGGACGACGGCATCATCGACCCGGCCAAGACCCGCGAGGTGCTGGCGCTCAGCCTTTCGGCCGCGCTCAACGCCGAGATCGAGCACACAAAATTCGGCGTGTTCAGGATGTGAGATGGGCGAAACCGGCCAGAGGATTCGCGTTCACACCGGCGACATCACCAAGCTGGCGGTCGATGCCATCGTCAACGCCGCCAATACCTCGCTTCTCGGCGGCGGCGGCGTGGACGGCGCCATTCACCGCGCGGCCGGCCCCGAGCTTCTGGCAGAATGCCGGACCTTGAATGGCTGCAAGGTCGGAGACGCAAAAATCACCAAGGGCTACAGGCTACCCGCCCGCTATGTCATCCACACGGTCGGGCCGGTCTGGCAAGGCGGCAGCAAAGGCGAAGCCGAACTGCTCGCCTCCTGCTATCGCCGGTCGCTCGAAATCGCCGCCGCAAAGGACTGCCGGACGGTGGCCTTTCCAGCGATCTCGACCGGCGTCTACCGCTATCCGAAGGATCAGGCGACGCAAATTGCTGTCGGGACCGTGAGCGTCTTCATCGGCCAGAGCATCGTTCCGGAAACCGTCATTTTCTGCTGCTTCGACGAGCCGACGGCCGAACTGTACCGGCAGGAAATTGCAGCCCTGGCAGAGCGTGATCCACAGCCATGAGAGATCTGCCGACGCATTTTCAATCATCGAACTGGCCGTACAGAAAAATTGTGGCTATTGCTGTTTTTCAACTTCAATGGGGCTTTGGCGAAGGTGAAACAGCAACTTTTCCAAAAAACTACTGCGGCGATACTTTCGGGGTTACTTATATTAGCTGCGCCAGGCATTGGCGCGGCGGGATCGCTGGCCGGAAGCGAAGGCGACAAGCGCTTTTCCCCACTTCTGCCTGGCAGCGCCAAAGACGAGTGTACCAAGGCCTACAAGGCCTATGTCGCTGCAAGCGGCCATTCTGCATACGCAACGACGTCTTTCGTGCGGGTCAGGGACGGTTACGTCCTGTGCGGCGCCCACTACAACGCATCGTCGCAAAAAGCGGCAGAGGACATGGCGATAAAATCCTGCCAGAGCGCACGGGCGCACCACAAGGTGGCAGCCGCCGGCAACTGTCAGGTCGCGGCTTCGAAGTAGACGTGCAAACGCCGATCCGGGACTGCCCGCGCCAAATCCGGGAGGCCCGATGTTCGCCAAGATCCTGATCGCCAACCGTGGCGAGATCGCCTGCCGGGTGATCCGCACCGCGCGGCGAATAGGCGTGCGCAGCGTCGCCGTCTATTCCGACGCCGACGCTCGCGCCTTGCATGTCGAAATGGCGGACGAAGCGGTGCATATCGGCGCCTCTCCCGCCACTGAAAGCTATCTGCGCGGCGACAAGATCATCGCGGCGGCTCTTGCCATGGGTGCCGAGGCCATTCATCCGGGCTACGGTTTTTTGTCGGAAGACCCTGATTTCGTCGACCAGGTCGCGGCCGCCGGGCTGATCTTCATCGGGCCATCGGCGGCCTCGATCCGTGCCATGGGATTGAAGGACGCGGCCAAGCGGCTGATGGAAAAAGCTGGCGTGCCTGTCGTTCCGGGCTACCATGGCGAAGCGCAGGAGATCGTGCTGCTCGCCTCCAAGGCGCGCGAGATCGGCTACCCCGTATTGATCAAGGCGCGCGCCGGCGGGGGCGGCAAGGGCATGCGGCGTGTCGAGCATCCCGATGATTTTTCGGAAGCACTGTCGGGCGCACGGCGCGAGGCGAAAGCCGCGTTCGGTGACGACCGCGTCTTGGTGGAAAAGTATGTCGACAAGCCGCGCCACATCGAAGTGCAGGTGTTTGGTGACAATTTCGGCAATGCCGTGCATCTTTACGAACGTGACTGCTCGGCCCAACGCCGCCACCAGAAGGTGATCGAGGAGGCGCCTGCCCCGGGCATGACGCCGGCACTGCGCAAGGCGATGACCGAGGCGGCGGTGAAAGCCGCCAAGGCAATTCACTATTCCGGCGCCGGTACCATCGAGTTCATCGTCGATGCCTCGCAAGGTCTGAAGGCCGACCGTTTCTGGTTCATTGAAATGAACACCCGCCTGCAGGTGGAGCATCCCGTCACCGAAATGGTCACCGGCGTCGATCTGGTCGAGTGGCAGTTGCGGGTAGCCTCGGGCGAAAAACTGCCGAAGACGCAGAGCGAGATCGCGCTCTCCGGCCACGCCTTCGAGGCGCGCATCTATGCCGAGGACGCGGCAAGAGGGTTTTTGCCGGCGACCGGCACCTTGCACCATCTAAAATTTCCGCAACCGGCGCCCGAAGGTGCGAGCTTGCGCATCGAAACCGGTGTGCGCGCCGGTGATGCGATCTCGCCGTTTTACGATCCGATGATCGCCAAGCTGGTCATCCATGGCAAGGACAGGCGGGCGGCGCTCACGGCACTTGGCGCGGCGCTGTCGCAGACCGAGATCGCCGGCTCGACGGTCAACACTGGCTTTCTTGCCGCGCTGGCCGCTGATGCGGATTTTGCGGCGGGCGATGTCGATACCGGCCTGATCGCCAGGCATCAGCAGGCGTTAACGGCGGTTTCGCCGCCGAGCGGCGAGACGATCGCGGCCGCGGCACTTGCCGCGTCCGGTGCGGGCGACTTGCCGTCTTCGGACGATCCCTGGTCGTCGCTGGCCGGCTATGCGCATTTCCATGCTGTAGCGCGGCGCACGCTGCTGAAGTTCGGCGACCAGGAGATCGGCGCGCGCGTATCGGTGCGGCCGGACGGACGGTTCGAGGTGGCGCTGGATACGCCCTATGACAGCGTCAATTCGCATGATCTTCGCGCGGCGCCTCGCGTCGCCCGCTGGCCGGGGCACGTCACGGTCTTCGATGGCGCAATCGGCTACGGTTTTGCCGTGCCGGATCCACTGACGCGAGCCGACGAAGCCGCCGCCGCTTCCGGCAGCCTGCGCGCGCCAATGCCCGGCCTGGTCAAATTGGTGCGTGCAGCCAAAGGCGAGTCCGTGGTCAAGGGCCAGATGCTGCTGATCCTGGAGGCGATGAAGATGGAGCACACCATTGCCGCCCCCCATGACGGGGTTATCGCCGAGATTGCTGCCGAAGGCGCGCAGGTCACCGACGGGACCGTGCTGGTTCGCTTTGCCGAGGAACCCAGCTGATTGCTGTTTCCCTATCCACGAAGTGATCTCGAACGCGCCAGAAAGGCGTCGCCAATACAAAATGGCCGGGGTTTTGACCCCGGCCATGTTCGATTACAACAGCGCGTCTTGCGGCGCCGCGTCGATCACGGCTGGATCGGCGCGTATTTGCCGTCGTGCCACCGGTTGATGTCGTAGCTGGCGTTCTTGAGGTCGCCCTTCTCGTCGAAGGTGACCGGACCGACAACCGTGCTGATCGGCTGGCCGTTCTTCAACGCCTCGGCGACTTTTGCCGGATCGTCGCTGCCGGCGCGTTTGATGCCTTCGGCGAAGGCTTGGATCACCGCATAGGAAAACAGCGTGAAGCCCTCCGGCACGAAGCCGCCGGCCTTGATCTTGGCGATGGCTTCCTTGGCTTCGGGTTTCGCCTGCGGATCCGACGGGAAGACGAACATGGTGCCTTCGCCGGCCGGACCGGCAACCTGCCAGAATTCCGGCGTGGCTATCGAGTCCGGCATGATCAGCTGATACTTCAGGTTCTGTTCCGCCGACTGGCGCAGGATGAGGCCGGCTTCGGGGTGATAGCCGCCGAAATAGACGACGTCAGGCTTCAGGTCCTTGAGCTTGGTGACAAGCGCCGCGTAATCCTTTTCACCGGCGTTGATGCCTTCATACATGACCTCCTTGAGACCACCCGCATTCATCGTCGCCTTGACGGCGTCGGCTACGCCCTGTCCGTAGGCGCTCTTGTCATGCAGGATGACGACGTTTTTGCCGGTATATTTCTTGGCGATCCACGGACCGATGAAGGCGCCTTGCGCATCATCGCGCGTGTAGAGACGCATGATCGTCGGCCAGCCGGCCTTCGCCGCCGCATCGGTCAGCACCGGGTTCGACGAAGCCGGGCTCATCATCAGCGCGCCGGCTTCGGCATAGACGGCAGAGGCCGGGATGCTGGAGCCCGAACAGGCATGGCCGTCGATGAACTTGACACCATTGGCGACGATGCGGTTGGCGACCGAAACCGCCTGCTTCGGATCGCACTGGTCGTCCTCGATGTCGAGTTTGACCTGGCGGCCATCGACGCCGCCGGCCGCGTTGATCGCGTCGGCAGCGGCTTGCGCTCCGTGCTTGAACTGATCGCCGATGGTGGCAAGCTGACCGGTCATCGGTCCGACCACCGAAAAGGTGATGTCATCGGCGAAGGCGACCGGCGCGGTCATCATCAGGCCAAATATGGCTGCGCTCAAAATACTGATTTTCTTCATGGTGCCATAACTCCTCCACTCTCGCGCGGCCCTCCCGGCCGCGCCTCTTCCAGAGTGGCGGGAGAATTTCATCCTTCACCGGGGCTGTCTAGACGCATCGCCGGCACTCGATTGGGCCTGCAACGCTGTCCCAAAGACAAAGCCGCGCCAGCCTTGTTCCGGCCGGTCGCGGCTTTTGTCATCGAGCTTCCCCCAACACATCGGCGTGAGGATCCGCTCGCCTTCCCTGTTTTGTCCAGTTTATTGCACGGCTCGTCCGCCGTGTTCTCATCTTGTTTGCCCAGCCGTCTTGCGCGGCCTTGATTTCTCGGGCCCGGCCGTCTGCGCGGCCTTGATCCGAAGCGTCCCTGTGATGAACTCAGTACCCCCGTGGAGTCGATGCCGGCGAATTCAGTGCATCGTCATCCATTCGCGGGCTTCGCGCAGCGCCTTGGCGATCTCGACCTTCGACATGGCGGCCGACAATTCAGAGCGCAGTTCCGCGGCGCGGGCCGAGCCCTTGATCGCGGCGATGTTGAACCATTTGTGGGCGGCGACGACATCGGTCTCGCAATCGCGGCCGGTCGCATACATCATTCCCAACTCGAAAAGAATATCGGCCTGGGCAGTTGCCCCCATGGCGCCGAAGCCGGCTTCAAGCATTTCAAAACGTGCCATTTCAAATCCCCTGTTCTGGCTCCCGAGAGCTGTCTCCGTCTGTCCCTCGGTGTCCTTGATTACCTTCGGGGGCGGCCGCTCTTTCGATGCTTTCGAGAATGCCGCGGAGGCTTGAATCCGTCGTTAAATGGCGTGCTTAATTTGAGGAAAAGAAAGCTAAAACAAGAGGTAAACGCGAAAATTCGTTAAGGATACAAAGCCAGCAATCGCGCCGGTTTGCATAAAATTTGAAGAAAACTTGCAAGGCGCGGATCAAGACTCCGCTAACCACAGAAGACAAAGACGTTGTGCGGCCCGTTTCATTTTTCGCCGGCGCGGCCGTTCGGGAGCGGGCAAAAACCCACAACCCCTTCCGTCGCGGCACTGCTTTTGTTTTTCCGGGAGCTGGACTAGCTTACGTTTGCGTAAGGGGCGGCAGACAGCCGGGACGGAGCCCGATTGGGCTTGCCTGAGGGAGGAAAGATATGTTTCGAGTGAGCCTGGCCTCGCGGCCGCAATAATGATGACCGGCGCGGCATGGGCCGATCCGATCGAAGGCAATTGGAAAACGCAAGCCGGATCGATCGCCGCCATTTCGGGTGGCGGCGGGGCATTTTCGATCACGCTCAAATCCGGCAAATTTGCCGGCAAGCAAATCGGTTCGCTGAAGGTGGCCGGCGACAACAAATATGCGGGCACCATAACCGACCCGGAAACCGACAAGACCTATTCAGGCAAGGCTTCGCTTTCCGGCAGTTCACTCAAGATGAGCGGCTGCGTGTTTGGCGGGCTGATCTGCAAGAGCCAGACCTGGCACAAGCTCTGATCGTGCCTCTCCTGCCGTAGTGAGCGGGCAGTCGGCCCCGTTTTCGTGTTATCGGCCTCGCAGCCACGGTGTCGCCCTAGGTCCCTGCTTTCAAGGCGGCCCTCTCAGAGATCATCACCCATTTTGAACCCCAGATGAACGGCGCTATCAGAGCCGGTTCAGCCGGGGCAAGGCATTGTCATGCGTGTTGAAGGAGACACCGCGCAATGCTTGCCCGCCGCTTCACCATCGTCTGCCTGCTGATGAGCCTGTTCGGCATGTTGTTCGCCGTCCTTGTCGCCGAAGCCGGCCGCCCGGCCCGCGCCTGGGACCTTGCCATTTCCTGCCGGCTCGGTTGCCCGAACCAGCTTCGCCACTGAACCCGACACGAGATATTGAAACCCACGCCATGACCCGCCTCACAGCCAATGTCGTCAAGACCCTTCGGCTTCTGCCGCGGACTGCGCTCATCCTGATGCTTCTGGCGGCCCCGGTCCTGGCCGTGCCGACGATGCGCACCGATGCCGGTTCGACCATCGAGGCGCCTGCGCTGAGGAAGTCCGGCGTCGGCTTTGTGCTGCTGGTCAGCTTGCGGCGCGGCTAATTAGGCCGCCGGAAAGAAAAACGGCCACAGCGCGTCCTGAGACCGCCTTACCCCCTCCCAACGGCGCACCCAACTCTCTATATTGGGTCATGGAAAAGCGAATCTATCCCCGAGCCATTGAATCTGTCGTTACGCCGGAGCCGTTTAGCCGACAGAGCTTCGACGATGCCAAGAAGGCGGTCGCCGCCTTGCAGGTGCTTTACGACCGCAATACCAAGTTCCTGCGCAATTCATTTACCGCTCTCGCCGCGGGCGGTGACAACAACAAGCGCTACCGGGCCTTCTATCCGGAGATCGGCGTCACCACGAGTTCGTTCACCCAAATTGACTCGAGGCAGGCCTATGGCCATATGCCGACGCCGGGGCATTTCTCAACCACCATCACCCAGCCTGCCCTTTTCGAGAGCTATCTCACCGAACAGCTTCGGCTGATCATGCGCAACCACGGCGTTCCCGTCACGGTTTCGGAATCGACCACTCCCGTCCCGCTGCATTTCGCCTTTCTAGAAGGCACGCATATCGACGGCGCCGCTGCGGAGCGCATCAAACGGCCGATCCGTGACCTGTTCGACGTGCCGGATCTCGACGGCACCGACGACCAGATCGCCAACGGCACGTTCGAAGTGGCATTGGGCGAAGCAAGACCGCTGGCGCCGTTCACCGCGCAGCGCATCGACTATTCACTGCATCGGATGTCGCATTATACGGCGACCAGTCCTCAGCATTTCCAGAATTTCGTGCTGTTCACCAACTACCAGTTCTACATCGACGAGTTCGTCGCCCGCGCACGCGAATTAATGGCCAATGGCGGTGACGGATATGTCGAGTTCGTCGAGCCGGGCAATATCGTGACCAAAGTCGGGGACAGCGCGCCCGGTGAGGGTGCTGCGCCGCCTCGCCTGCCGCAGATGCCGGCCTATCATCTGAAGAAGCCGAACCATGGCGGCATCACCATGGTCAATATCGGCGTTGGCCCTTCCAACGCCAAGACGATCACCGACCACATCGCGGTGCTCCGGCCGCATGCGTGGGTGATGCTCGGCCATTGCGCCGGCCTGCGCAACACGCAGGCGCTGGGGGATTATGTGCTGGCGCATGCCTATGTGCGGGAAGACCATGTCCTCGACGACGATCTTCCGGTCTGGGTGCCGATCCCGCCGCTAGCCGAAATCCAGGTGGCGCTGCAGGAAGCGGTGGCCGAGGTCACCGGGCTTTCCGGCTACGACCTCAAGCGGATCATGCGTACCGGCACCGTCGCCACTATCGACAACCGCAATTGGGAGCTGCGCGACCAGCGCGGGCCGGTGCAGCGGCTGTCGCAGTCGCGGGCGATCGCGCTCGATATGGAATCGGCGACGATCGCAGCAAACGGCTTCCGCTTCCGGGTGCCCTATGGCACGCTGCTTTGCGTATCCGACAAGCCGCTGCATGGCGAATTGAAGTTGCCGGGCATGGCAACCGAGTTCTACAAGCGGCAAGTAGCGCAGCACCTGACCATCGGCATCAGGGCGATGGAGAAGCTGGCTGAAATGCCGATGGAGCGGCTGCATTCGCGCAAGCTCAGGAGCTTCTCGGAAACCGCCTTCCAGTAAATGCCGAATCCCATGTGTCGGTCCAGGTCAGGACATTTCGTCATCTTGATTGAGCCGCATTTCTGCCGATAGACAAAGCGATGGCACGTGTTCGGGACATGACGGTTGCACTGGCATTCGTCGCAACGCTTGCACTCTCGGCCGCGCTGGTGGCCGGGTTCTTCGGATCGCTGCATCCGGCCCTCGATTCCTTTGCTCATTTCCGCGTCCATTTTTCGGTGCTGATGGCGCTTTGCGCGCTGCCGTTGTTCGCCACCTCGTTTCGCCTGCAGGCTGCGGCCGCATTGCTGTTTGCGGTGGCCGCGTTTGCCACCACGTCGAACGCCTTGTCGCTTTCGCGGCTATGGCAGGTGCAGGCCGCCTACGAAGCCAACCCCGGTGGCGGGGCGGTCTACCGCCTGCTGCAGATGAACCTCAGATTCAACAATCCAACGCCTGAGAAGGTGCTGTCGCTGATCGGCCGGACCCAGCCTGATGTGATCACCCTCGACGAGGTGTCCGAAATGTGGAAGGCAAAGCTTGGACTGCTGTCCGGCGCCTATCCCCACCGGATCCTCTGTCCCTATCCCAATGGCGTGTTCGGCGTTGCGCTGCTGTCCAGACGACCGTTTGCCATAGGCAGGGAGCCGCACTGCGACAGCCGCGGCGCGATGGCGATCGCCACTGTCGATTTCAGCGGAACCGACGTCGATGTCGCCGCCATCCACCTCACCTGGCCATGGCCGCACAACCAATCACGGCAGATCGGCGGATTGTCTGACGAAATCGCCTCGCTTGGCGAGACGTCAATCCTGGCAGGCGACTGCAACGCAGCGCCATGGAGCGCCGCCGTCCGGCGCGTCGCATCGCTTGGCAAGCTGACTGTAATGCCGTCGGTCGGGCCGACCTGGCTCTACAGAAGGCTGCCGGATTTCCTGCGCTTCGCCGGACTGCCGATCGACCAGGTTTTCAGCAAGGGCGCTATCATCATCCGTTCGGCGTCGAAGCTGGAAGACACCGGCTCGGACCATCTGCCGGTGCTGGTGGAGTTTTCGCTACGGTCGGATGAACAAAAACCGCTCGACGAGCACCAGACGGCGACCGCGCTTGCGGCGCAGCCTGGCCGGACGCGAAGCTGAAAATCCGCAGTTCCAATCTCGACCTGGCTTATTATTGGCCCACGAAAGCGCGGATGAGGTGCTCGACAGGGCCGCCATCGCGATGCTCGCGCGCGTCGAAGGCCTTCTGCTTTGCTTCATATTCGGCATAGATGGCATTGATCCGGCGCTTCGCCTCGCGACGTGCCTCGAAACATTGCGGGTCATCACCGACTGTCAGCCCCCGAACCGACTTTTCGCTGGCCCGCATCATCTGTCTGGCGATGCGGCCATGGGTCTCTTCATGGGCGCGGACGCCAGCGAAGAACCGCTTCCAGCGCTTCTGCAGCGCAGGCGATGTGGCTGAGACTAGTTGGGGATAGGTATAGAAGAGGTTGAGCGTCCCGTTGGCCTGGCGCAGGCGGCAGACGCCGTTTTCCCGATGGGCATCGAAGGTCCAATCATCGACGCTGTAGCCGGTCTGCGCGATGGCGTGGGTCATGAAGCCGTGCTTCGGCCCACTGCGATCCATGGCCTCGATCAGGGCCGCGCCGGTGGTTCCGGCAATGTTGTAAGTTCGTGTCTTGACCAGCACCTTAGTGCCGGCCAAGGCTGCAGGGGCGCACAACGCCCCGATGGCCACAACGCTCGTCAGAACTGCCAGGCGCATTTTCCTTCCTCCCTGTCGCCAGAGAAAGGAAACACAGGCAGGCGGTTTATTCAACAATCCTACGGTTGCGCTGCTCCTCATCTTGTTTGGTCCGGAACAAACCTTGTGACTTACATGTTCTGGTAGACTGGGCCCTCGCCGCCCTGTGGCGGCACCCAATTTATGTTCTGGTTGGGGTCTTTGATATCGCAAGTCTTGCAGTGCACGCAGTTCTGCGCGTTGATGACGAAGCGCACATCCTTGGCGGCAGGATCGGCGGCGGCATTGCCGTCCTTGTCGACCCATTCGTAGACGCTTGCCGGGCAGTAACGCGTCGAGGGCCCCGCATAGACGTCATGCTCGGAGCGCTTCTGCAGGTCCATGTCGGCGACGAGCAGATGCACCGGCTCGTTCTCCTCGTGGTTGGTATTGGACAGGAACACCGACGACAGCCGGTCGAAGGTCAGCACCCCGTCCGGCTTGGGGTAGGCGATCTTCTGGTGCGCGGCGGCCGGTTCCAGCGTGGCGTAGTCGGCCCTGCCATGCTTCATCGTGCCGAAGGGCGAGAAGCCGAACAGCGTGTTCAGCCACATGTCGAGGCCGCCAAGGCCGACGCCGACAATGGTGCCGAAGCGCGACCATAGCGGTTTGACGTTGCGCACTTTCTTCAGGTCCTTGCCGATATCGGTGGCGCGCCAGGCGGCCTCGTATGAGGCCAGCTCGTCATTGGCGCGGCCGGCGGCTATCGCATCACAGACATGCTCGGCCGCCAGCATTCCGGAGAGCACGGCATTGTGCGAGCCCTTGATGCGCGGCACGTTGACGAAGCCGGCCGAGCAGCCGATCAGCGCACCGCCGGGGAAGGACAGTTTCGGCACCGACTGCCAGCCGCCTTCGGTGATGGCGCGGGCACCATAGCCCAGCCGCTTGGCACCCTCGAACGTCCCGCGGATGGCCGGATGGGTCTTGAAGCGCTGGAACTCGTCAAAGGGCGACAGGTAGGGGTTCTTGTAATTCAGGTGAACGACGAAGCCGACTGCCACCTGGTTGTCCTCGAGATGGTAGAGGAAGGAGCCGCCGCCGGTCTTCATATCGAGCGGCCAGCCGAAGGAATGCTGGACAAGGCCCGGCCGGTGGTTTTCCGGTTTGACCTGCCAGAGTTCCTTGAGGCCGATGCCGTATTTTCCTGGCTCACGACCGTCGGAAAGGTGGTATTTGGCGATCAGCTGCTTGGCGAGCGAGCCGCGCGCGCCCTCGCCGATCAAGACATATTTGCCCATCAGCGCCATGCCCGGCGCAAAGCCCGGACCATGCGTGCCGTCCTTCTCGACGCCCATGTCGCCGGTGACGACGCCAGTCACCGCACCGGCCTCATTGTACAGCAAGCCGGCAGCGGCGAAGCCCGGATAGATCTCGACGCCCAACGCTTCGGCCTTTGTCGCCAGCCAGCGGCAGACATTGCCGAGCGAGACGATGTAGTTGCCGTGATTGTTCATCAGCGGCGGCATCAGGATATTGGGCAGACGGAACGAACCGGCGGGGCCGAGAGCCAGGAAATGGTCGTCGGTGACCGGTGTCCTGAAGGGATGACCCTCCTCCTCGCGCCAGCCGGGCAGCAGCCGGTCGATGCCGATCGGATCGACGACGGCGCCGGACAGAATATGCGCGCCGACTTCGCCACCCTTTTCCAGCACGACGACGGAAAGCTCGGGATTGACCTGCTTGAGACGGATCGCGGCGGCAAGGCCGGCCGGGCCGGCGCCGACGATGACCACGTCGAATTCCATGCTTTCGCGTTCGATATCGCTCATCGACCCCTCACTGGCTCGCTATTCCCGGCATCTTGCTGGCTCACGGGCTGCATAGCGCATCAAATAGCGACGGGAAACCGGCGCGGACTGACAATACCGATTTCGTCAAAAAGTCGCGTCCTGTCGCACAGATTCGTGGTGGCGAGCATCAATCTTCAATCCTATGCTGTTTGCACAGATATGTCGCACCGATGTTTTTAATTGTTCGACGGCTTGCTTATCGGCCATACTTCCCGCCATGCGCATATTCGGGCCGGCTGGCTTTTCATCAACGCGCTTTTTTTTCACGCCCGGCCGGATTTGCCGAGCGGCGCTCTTGGCGCTTCTGCCTCTGGCGGGCGCCGATGCCCATGCCGGCCAGCAACTGGTCTGGGCGACCGGCGCCTATTCCTTTTCCGACGAGCGCGGCGGCTTCCGCATCACCGGGGCTTCCGGAATCGGCACGAAGGAGGATCCGCTGGTCGTCACCGAAGAGCTGAATTCAGCGACACCGGTAACGCTGGCCATTCGCACGACAAAGCCGATCCAGCCGTTCGGCAAGGCGGGAGACTTCGCCAATGGGTTAATGTACATGCGGATCGACGTGCTCAACAATAGCGGCCAGGCCTGGGTCGAATTCCAGTTCGAACTTCAGGAGATCCTCGATCAGCCGAGCGTGTTCGGCGACGGGCTGTCGTTCGACCAGCGCAACAAGACGCCTGAAAATATCTGGTCGACCAGCTACGCCGATTTCGACCGCAATTTCGAACCCTATGACCGCCTGCTGTTCAAGAACGGCAAGATTGATCCGCTGAAGACCGCGAGTTTCTATTTCCTGATCACCGACTACACGCCGCGCTGGACGTTCTATCTGGTGCAGGATCCGCGCATACCGTCGAGCTGAACTTGCAAATTCAAGCTCCCCGACCGAATGTGAAACCATGAATGCCGCCCCCCGCAATAACCGAGCCGATCTCGCCGAGCTGCTGGCCTTCTACGCCAGCGCCGGCGTCGATGAAGCACTTGAAGAACAGCCGGTAAACAGGTTTGCGGAGGCCAGGCTGCCGGAGCGGGTGCCTGCGGCGGCCGCTATGCCGGCCGGTGAAAATGCGGCGCCGCAACGCTCGACGAGCGTGTCGCGCGCCGAAATGGGCGAGAGACCGAATACGGCACCGGCAGTGCGAACATCCCCGGCTATGTCAACGGTGCCCGACGAGGCGCAATCGGCGTTGGCGCGGCAACTGGCGAGATCGGCAGCAAGCCTCGACGAGCTTCGCCACCACATGGCGGCATTCGACGGCTGTAATCTTAAATTCACCGCCAAGAACCTGGTGTTCGCGGACGGCAATCCGACTGCCGCGGTGATGCTGGTCGGCGAAGCGCCGGGCCGCGACGAAGATTTAGAGGGGCTGCCCTTCGTCGGCCGCTCGGGCCGACTGCTCGACCGCATGCTGGCCGCGATCGGCCTTGACCGGACATCTGCCTACATCGCCAACGTGATTCCCTGGCGGCCGCCGGGCAACCGCACGCCGACGCCGCACGAGACCGAGATCTGCCGGCCGTTCATCGAGCGGCAGATCGAACTGGTCAATCCGAAGGTGCTGGTCAACCTCGGCGGCCCGTCGGCAAAGACCCTGCTCAACACCTCCGACGGCATATTGCGGCTGCGCGGCAACTGGCGCGTCCACACCACGCCGTCTGGCGTCGCCATTCCCGCCATGCCGACCCTGCATCCGGCCTATTTGTTGAGAACGACGGCGCATAAGAAGCTGGCGTGGCGGGATTTCCTCGAAGTGAAGGCGAAGCTGGCGTCACTTAGCTGACAGCCGGCGCTTCCTCGCCCGCCAAAGCGGTGGAGACGAAGCGCAATAACCTCGCAGGTAATAGAAATGCGATCGCTGCGGGCATAGGCTGCGGTCATGACAGCAGCCCAGACCTCCGCCGGCAGCCTTATTCGCGAATGGCGTACACGCCGGCGCATGAGCCAGCTCGACCTTGCTATGGAGGCCGAGATCTCGCAGCGGCATCTGAGTTTCGTGGAAAGCGGCCGCGCCGCACCCTCGCGTGATATGGTGCTGCATCTGGCAGAACAGCTTTCGATCCCGCTCAGGCAGCGCAACCAGCTTCTGCTGGCCGCCGGCTTCGCCCCGAGCTTCAGCGAACGGCCACTTGACGATGCCTCGATGGCACCGGCGATGGCTGCGGTCGAGACCGTGCTAAAGGCGCACGAGCCGTTCCCGGCGCTCGCCGTCGACTGGCATTGGAACCTGGTGTCGGCGAACGCCGCCATCGGTCCGTTCCTGGCCAATGTCGCCGATGCCTCCCTGCTGAAACCGCCGGTCAACGTGTTGCGCCTCAGTCTGCATCCCGGTGGCATCGCGCCGCGCATCGTCAACCTTGCTGAATGGCGCACACATCTTCTGGAGCGGCTGAAACAGCAGAACGACGCTACCGCCGATCCGGTGCTGGTCGAGCTCGAGCGCGAGCTTCGGGCCTATCCGTCCGGCCTCAAAGGCAGCCGGGCGGCGCCGGTCGAGCCGAACGCGATCGTCCATCCGCTCAAGCTTGCCCATGGCGACACGGTGCTGTCGTTCATCAGCACCATCACCGTGTTCGGCACGCCGGTCGACGTGACGCTGTCGGAGCTGGCGATCGAATCTTTTTTCCCCGCCGACGAGCAGACGCGGGCGGTGCTGATGCGGCTGGCGAAAGAGCGGACCGACACAGCGAAGGGCTGATCACCCTTCCGGCGCGACGGCCTTGCGGGTGCGGGTGCGTTCGAGACCCAGCTGGCGCTCGCGCCAGATGATGAAAATTCCCGCCGCAACCACGATCATGCCGCCGACCAGCATGTTGATCGTGGCGACGTCGCCAAAGACCAGATAGCCGACGACGACACCGAGGATCATCGAAGTGTATTCGAAGGGTGCCACGACGGAAGCCTCGGCATGGCGATAGGCCGAGGTCATCAGGATCTGGCCGAGCCCGCCGCAAAAACCCGCGGCAATCAGAAGCCCCGCCTGCGCTGGCGTCAGCGCCTGCCAGCCGAATGGCAGCGAAAGCAGCGCCATGACGCTCGCGGTTACCGAAAACCACAGCACGATGGTCGCCGTCCGCTCGCTCTGGACGAGGTTGCGAACCAGGAGCATGGCGATGGCCGAGATCGCCGCGGCTATGAGGGCCGCGATGACGCCGAGCACCTCCTGATCGCCAAGGGCAGCGCCCGAACCGAGCAGCGTCAGTTCCGGCCATGAGATGATCAGCACCCCGACCAAGCCGACGGCAACCGCACTCCAGCGATAGATGCGGATGGCTTCGCCGAGGAAGATCGAACTGAACACCACGACCAGCAGCGGCTGCGCGTAGTTCAGCGTGATCGCCTCCGGCAGCGGCAACCGCGTCAGCGCGAAGAAGCCGAGCCCCATGGCACAGACACCGACGACGCCGCGCGCAATGTGGTTGAGCGGGCGCTTTGTCGAAAAGGCGGTTCCGAGTTTTCCCTGGAAGGCGAGGAAGGCGATGATCGGAAAGATGGCAAAGAAGGAGCGGAAGAAGACGATCTGGCCCGCCGGCACGGTGCCCGCCGCCTTGATGCAGGACGACATGCCGACGAAGACGGCCACCGAGACGATCTTGAGCAAGATCCCGGTCAGCGTGCTGTGCTCGCCGGCAAGGTCGCCGGCTGCAAGCGCTGGCAAATCCGGTCTGGCTGTCACGCCCCTTTTGCTTCCTCGATCGCCGCCCAGATGAGCGCCGGCGTTGCCGGCATGTCGATATGCCTGATGCCGTAAGCGCGGCAGAGCGCGTCAGTCACCGCATTGAGCGCGGCAGGCGTCGACCCGATCGTACCCGCCTCCCCGGCGCCTTTGATGAAGGCCTGATCCTCGCGACGCAACACGGAGGCGCTCATCCCGAATTTCGGCGTGACGACGGTCATGGAAGCCTCGCGATGATGCTTGGGAAATGATCGCCTGAAATAGACGTCGCTGCAGTTTTGTCGAGGGAGTGTTTCGTGTAAAGAGCGCAGACTTCAAATTATTTGGACCAGCGGACCCGCCGCTCCCGGATCGACAGGAAAAATCAAGGAATGCGCACCGATACCGGCCAGGTCTTCAAGCTCGAAGACTATCGCCCCAGTGATTATCTCATTCCGGAAACCAGCCTGACTTTCCGCCTTTCGCCTGAAGCAACGCATGTCACCGCCGTGCTGACGGTCGAACGCCGCGACGGGATTGCGGCGTCGGTGCCGCTGGTGCTTGATGGGGACGGGCTGACGCTGCGCAGCATCGCCATCGACGGCCAGGAACCGAGCCCTGCGGATTTTCTCGCCACGCCCGATCAACTGACAATCATCAGCCCACCTGCCACAAGCCGCTTCCAACTGAGAATCGAAACCGTGCTGGCGCCGGCGCGGAACGAAGCGCTGATGGGCCTCTATCGCTCCAGCGACGTCTATTGCACGCAATGCGAGGCCGAAGGCTTTCGCCGCATCACTTATTTCCTCGACCGCCCCGACATCCTGTCGGTCTATACGGTGCGCATCGAAGCTCAGCGCCATGAGGCGCCGCTGCTTTTGTCCAACGGCAACCCGGCCGGCGGCGGCGAGCTTGCCGACGGCTGGCACTATGCTGTCTGGCACGACCCCTTTCCCAAGCCGTCCTATTTGTTTGCGCTGGTGGCGGGCGACCTCGGCAAGATCTCGGACAGCTTCGTTACCCTGTCCGGCCGCAAGGTCGAGCTCGGAATCTATGTCGAACCGGGCAAGGAGAGGCTCGCCGGCTACGCGATGGACGCTTTGAAACGGTCGATGAAATGGGACGAGGAGGCATTCGGCCGCGAATACGACCTCGATGTCTTCAACATCGTCGCCGTGTCGGACTTCAACATGGGCGCAATGGAGAACAAGGGTCTCAACATCTTCAACGACAAGTACGTTCTGGCCGACCAGGAAACCGCGACCGACGCCGATTTCGCCAATATCGAGGCCATCATCGCGCATGAGTACTTTCACAATTGGACAGGCAACAGAATCACTTGCCGCGACTGGTTCCAGCTTTGCCTGAAGGAAGGGCTGACCGTTTTCCGCGACCACGAATTCTCGGCCGATCAGCGCTCGCGTGCCGTCAAGCGCATAGCCGAGGTTCGTACGCTGCGCGCCCATCAGTTTCCCGAGGATCAAGGGCCGCTGGCGCATCCGGTGCGGCCGCGCCGCTACCGCGAGATCAACAATTTCTACACGGCGACGGTCTACGAAAAGGGCTCGGAAGTCGTGCGCATGATCCACACTATCCTTGGCGCCGAGACGTTCCGCGCCGGCATGGACCTCTACTTCGAACGTCACGACGGCCAGGCGGCGACGATCGAAGACTTCATCAAGGTGTTCGAAGACGTCTCAGGTCGCGACCTGTCGCAGTTTTCGCTGTGGTATCATCAGGCCGGTACGCCGAACCTGACCGTCAGTTCGGCGTATGATCCGGCGGCGCGGGAATTCACGCTCGAGATCGAGCAGTCGGTGCCACCAACGCCGTCGGAAAGCCGCAAGCGGCTGATGCACATTCCGCTTGCCTTCGGTCTGGTCGGCGCCGGCGGCGAGGCGATAGCCCATAGCGGCGTCGAAGGGGCGAATGTCGAGGACGGCGTCATCCATATCCGCAAACGCCGCCATGTCGTCAGGTTTTCCGGGATTGCCGAGCGGCCGGCCATGTCGCTCAACCGCGGCTTTTCGGCGCCGGTGACGCTTTCGGTCGAGCAGCGGCCGGACGACCAGTTTTTTCTGGCCGGCCACGACAGCGACGCCTTCTCGCGCTGGCAGGCGTTCAACACGCTTTTGACCGATGCGCTGATTGCAGCCTTCCGCCAGATCCTGGACCACAGGCAACCCGAGTTCAGTGCCCGGCTGACCGAGCTCGCCGGCAAGATAGCCGGCGACGAAGCACTTGAACCCGCCTATCGGGCACTGGCGCTGGCGCTGCCCGGCGAGGCCGATATTGCTCGCGACATCGGCAGGAACATTGACCCCGACGCCATTTTTGCGGCGCGCGAGGCGCTGGCGGTTGCGATCGCCGAGGCCAACAGCGAAATATTCTCCAAGTTTTACGATCGGCTCGCCGACAATGGCCCGTTCAGCCCTGACGCGGCCAGTGCCGGGCGGCGGGCGCTACGCAATGTCCTGCTGGATTATTTCTGCTTGCTGCCGGGAGGCGCGGAACTCGCTGCCAGGCACTTCCAATCGGCGACCAACATGACGGATCGTGCCGCGGCGTTGACCGTGCTTGCGCACCGTCACCGCGGCTCACCGGAGGCGACCGAGGCACTGGCCGATTTCGAGGCGAAGTATTTAACCGATCCGCTGGTCATGGACAAATGGTTCCAGATCCAGGCCAGTGTGCCCGGCCCGCAAACCGTCGACGCGGTGCGCGCCTTGACTGGCCACCCAGCGTTCTCGATGGCCAACCCGAACCGGGTACGCGCGCTCATCGGTACGTTTTCCAGCGCCAACCAGACCGGCTTCCATCGCGCCGACGGCGAGGGCTACCGGCTTTTCGTCGAAACGGTGCTGCAGGTCGAAAAACGCAACCCGCAGGTGGCCGCCAGGCTGGCGACGGCGCTCAGGTCGTGGCGCTCGCTCGAACCGCTGCGGCAGGCCAAGGCAAGGGAGGCGTTGCTTTCAATTGCCAATACCGAGAAGCTGTCCGCCGATTTGCGAGACATCGTCGAGCGCACCCTGGCCTGACAACTCGCCAGCTCATCACCACAACGCCATCCCACCCGAAAACCAGTTATTTTAGTCGATTTTTAATCTTTTTTCACCGCGCCTCTGGACAAGGCGAATCACCTTTGATTCTTTAGTGACGATTCGGAAGTGCGGCGTCGCCGGATCGTCAAGCGGGACAGAAATCGGGGAGTGCCATTTATGGCAAAGGCGGACGCGTGGGGCGCGCCCGGTGGGACGGCTTTTGAGCGGCGCGAGGCGCGAAGCGACGGTCTCGCAGGCAATACGCGGTTCATCGCCGAACCTGCCTACCGACGGCTGCTGGCGGCCGAGCCGCTATTGCGGCGATCGATACCGGCCCTCATCATCATGTTTCTATTGATCATTGCAGTACTGCGCTTTCTGTCGCTGATGAACGAGCGCGACGAGATCGAGCGCGACGCCAAGGCGATCCTCGCGCTTGCCGCCGGCCAACTGGCCAGTTCGATCGCTGCCGACGCGACCGTTTCCGCGCCCGGCCCGATCCAGGACCTGCTGGAGAGCACCGGTCGTCAGGGCGCGATGGGCCGAAGCCATGTACTGGCGATCACCGACAGCGCCTTCAAGATCATTGCCGTATCGCCGCAGTCGATGCACTGGGAGGGGCGATCGCTCGATGGCGTCGTGCAGGGCGGCCAGCCGCTGTTCATGTTCGGCGACCGCGCCGGGGTGATGGAGGTCAGCATCGGCGGAGAGGACTGGTACGCGGCAGTGAGCCTGGCGAATGGCCAAAGGGGTGCCGCGGCAGCCTTCGTGCCGCAGGAGGCAGTTTTTGACGCCTGGCGCAAGACGGTCTCGCTCAACGTCACGCTCTTCGTTTTGACGGCCGGCGTGCTGATCATCATCCTCTACGCCTATTTCAGCCAGGCGGCGCGTGCGCAGGCCGCCGACCGCATCTATCTCGAAGCCCACCAGCGCATCGACATGGCGCTGGTGCGCGGCCGCTGCGGCCTGTGGGACTGGGACATGGTGCGCGGCAAGATGTACTGGTCGCGCTCGATGTACGACATGCTGGGCTACGAGCCTTGCGACACGATGCTGTCGTTCGGCGAAGTCGACGAAATCATTCATCCCGAGGACGGCGATCTGTTCGAACTCGCCAACAGGATCGTCGCACGCGAGATCGACCATATCGACCAGGTGTTCCGGATGCGCCATGCCGACGGGCAGTGGGTTTGGATGCGCGCAAGAGCACAGGTTATCGACCCGGAAGCGCCGGAGATCCAGCTGATCGGCATCGCCGTCGACGTCACCGAGCAGCGGCACCTGGCGCTGCGATCCGAAGCGGCGGACCTGCGCCTGAGGACGGCCATCGAAAACATCAACGAATCCTTCGTGCTGTGGGATTCGTCCGAGCGCCTGATCATGTGCAATTCCAAATACCAGCAGGACAACGGCCTGTCGGATCGCGACGTGATGCTGGGCGCTCCGCGCGCCGTGCTGGAAGAACGCATGCTGGCCTTCGCCTCGGAGCGGCGGCTTGCCAATACCAACGGACCGCAGGGGGGCGTGACCTTCGAGCGGCAGCTTGCCGACGGCCGCTGGCTGCAGGTGAACGAGTTGCGGACAAGGGACGGCGGCACTGTCTCGGTCGGCTCCGACATCACCCAGATCAAATTGCACCAGGAGAAACTCGTCGATAGCGAGCGCCGGCTGATGGCGACGATTCATGACCTCAGCCTCGCCCGTCGGGCGGAGGAAGAACGCGCCCGCGAACTTGTCGAGCTCAACCGCGAATACATGAAGGAAACCGAACGGGCCGAAGCGGCAAACCGGGCCAAATCCGAATTTCTGGCCAACATGTCGCACGAGTTGCGTACCCCGCTCAACGCGATCATCGGCTTTTCTGAACTGATGGAACAGGCTTTGTTCGGGCCGCTGGGTTCGCCGCGCTACGAAGAGTATGCCACCGACATCAACGGCAGCGGCAAATATCTGCTCGGTGTAATCAACGACATCCTGGACATGTCGAAGATCGAAGCCGGCCAGTTCTCGCTGGATCAGGAGGAAATCGATCTTTGTCCGTTGATCAGGGAGACGGTTCGCGTCGTCTCGCTGCAGGCGGCGCAAAAATCGATCACGGTCGAAACTCGTATCGCCGATTCGCTGACGCTGTTCGCCGACCGCAGGGCGATCAAGCAGATCCTCATCAACCTTCTGTCCAATGCAGTGAAGTTCACCGGGCAAGGCGGCCACATCTCGGTCAGAGCCCGCAGCATTTCCAGCGCGCTGATCCTGACGATCGAGGACAATGGCTGCGGCATCCCGAAGGCGGCGCTGAGCAAGCTCGGGCGGCCATTCGAACAGGTGCAAAACCAATTCTCCAAGAGCCATGCCGGCTCCGGCCTCGGCCTCGCCATCTCGCGCTCGCTGGCCGAGCTTCAGGGTGGCGCATTGAAGATCCGTTCGACCGAAAGCATCGGCACGATCGTCTCGGTACGCATCCCGATCAAGAAAGCCGCGATGGCGGTCAGGGCGGCCGCCTGAAACCGCAAACTAAGTCTCCGGCGGCTCGCGCCGCCGGAGCGGTTGTCAATTCTCACTGCATGCCGTCAGCGCCGTCATTACCCTCGCCATCCCATTGGTGGTGACGGCCGGGACCCTTCGGCAGTTCGTTCTTCTCGATCTTACCGTCATTGTCGCGGTCGAGCATGGCGAAGACCTTCTTCTGACGACTGGTGATATCGTCGGCAGTCAGCGTGCCGTCGCCCTTGGTGTCGTAACGGGCGATGATGCGCCTGGCCATCTGCTCGAAGCGGGCCTTCTCCAGTGCGTCGGCGAGCTGTGCCACGGTCAGCTTGCCGCCATTGTCGGGGACCATCTTCTTCAGCCGTGCGTTCATGGCGTCGGAGAATTGGTCGAAGGTGATGGTGCCGTCATTGTCCTTCATGACCTTGCCGAGTCGCATCATCATGCCGTCGCGCGGCCCGGCACCGGAGTGCTCGTCTGCATAGGCAGCGGTGCCGACGGCGCCGGCCAGGGCTGCGAAAACGAGTGCAAGTCTGGTTGTCTTTCTCATGGTCTTCTCCTGTTGCATCGTCACCCCCGATGCTAGAGCGGCGGACCTTCAATCCCCCGCTCTATCTCTTTGATTGAACATCGGGACCTGCCAAAAACAGGTTCGCAATTTTGGGTCCGATGCTCTCGCCCGTACGGCTGGTTGCTGTCACGGTTGTTTCGCACGAAGCAGAAGGTCAAAATTCTTTCTGACCTTCTGCGACGTCTCCTTGAGATGCGCTTCGAGCACCCCGAAATCCGGCACGTCGGTGACCGCCAGAAGCAGATCCGAAAGCCCTGGCGGAACATCGTCGCGTTCGAACGCGCCGATGAGGCAAAGCCGTATCATCTGGGTCAGCGCCAGATAGAGCGAATAGGCATCCACCAATTCCTGCCTGACCTGGGCGCCGGCGAAATCCGGCGCCAGGCGCGACAGGATCTCCGCCGTGCCGGTGACCCTGCGGCCTGCCTCGATCTTTCCCGTGATCAGCGCAACCTGGGCAATGAATTCGAGATCGATGAGGCCGCCCGGGATCAGCTTGATGTCCCAGGGATCGCGCGGCGGCTTCTCCTTGTCGACCATGGCGCGCATCTCGGATGCCTCGGCCATCACCTTGGCTGGATCGCGCGGCAGAGCGAGCACTGCGGCAACTTCCCCTTCGACCTCGCGGCAGAGCTCGGCATCGCCGCCGATCGTGCGGGCCCGCGCCAGCGCCATGTGCTCCCACGTCCAGGCGTCCTGGCGCTGATACTTTTTGAACGCATCGACATGCGTGGCCACCGGCCCCTTGTTACCGGACGGCCGCAGGCGAAGGTCGAGCTCGTAGAGCACGCCCTCGGCTGTCGGCGCGGAAACGGCGGCGATCAGCCGCTGCGTCAGCCGGCTGTAGTAATGCGACGGGGCAAGCGGCTTGTCGCCATCGGACTCCTCGGCGTCGGCGTCGTGATCGTAGAGCAGGATGAGGTCGACGTCGGAACCCGCCGTCAATTCGCGGCTGCCGAGCTTGCCCATGCCGAGCAGTGCGACCCTGCCGCCCGCAATATAGCCATGACGCAACGCGAATTCCGCCGTCACCGCCTGCAACGCCGCCTCGATGGTCAGGTCGGCGAGATCGGAAAAGGCGCGGCCAGCGCGCGGCGGATCGATCGACCCGGCAAGCAGCCTGACGCCGATCAGGAATTTTTGCTCCGAAGCAAAGATGCGCAGCCGGTCGAGCACGTCCTCATAGGCCCTGTCGCCTTCGAGAAAGGCGGCAAGGCGCGCCGACAGATAGGCGCGGTTGGGCAGTTCGCTCAGCAGCGCCGGATCGAGCAAGCCATCGAAGACATGCGGCCGGCGCGTGATGATGGCGGCCAGCCGCGGTGCCGCGCCCATGATCGTCGCCATCAGCTTCAGCAACGCCGGATTCGACTGCAGCAGCGAAAACAGCTGGATGCCGGCAGGCAGGCCGGCAAGGAATTCGTCGAAGCGGATCACCGCCTCGTCCGCCCGCCGCGTCTGGCCGAAGGCTTGCAGCAGCGCCGGCGTCAGTTCGGTCAGCCGCTCGCGCGCTTCCGCCGACCGGGTGACACGGTAGCGGCCGAAGTGCCAGCCGCGGATAACCCGGCAGATGTCGCTCGGCCGCTGGAAGCCGAGCCGCTGCAGGGTCTGCAAGGTGTCGGGATCGTCGACGTCGCCGGTAAAGACCAGATTGCCGATGCCGGCCGAAAGCTCCGGCGCGGTCTCAAACAGCGCTGCATAGTGGCGCTCGATCTGGTGGAGTGCGGCGCGGAACGCTTCGGCAAAGCCTGCCGCATCGAAAAAGCCCAGCATGCGGGCGATGCGCTCCAGCCCCTCCTCGTCCTCCGGCAGGATATGCGTCTGCTCGTCGGCAACCATCTGGATGGCGTGTTCGACCCGGCGCAGGAACCAGTATTGCCTGGCGAGCGCATCGCGCGCGTCGGCGGTGATCCAGCCGCGCGCAGCGAGTTCGCCGAGCATCGGAACGGTCTCGCGGCCGCGCAGTTCGGCAAAGCGGCCGCCGGCGATGAGCTGCTGGGTCTGGACGAAGAACTCGATCTCGCGGATGCCGCCGCGGCCGAGCTTGACGTTGTGGCCCTTGACCGCGACCTCGCCATGGCCCTTGTGGGCGTGGATCTGGCGCTTGATCGAATGGACGTCAGCAATCGCCGCATAGTCCATATATTTGCGCCAGATATAGGGCTGCAGTTCCTTCAGGAACGCGGCGCCGGCGGCAACATCGCCGGCCACCGGGCGCGCCTTGATCATGGCGGCGCGCTCCCAGTTCTGGCCGCGCGCCTCGTAGTAGCGCAGCGCCGCCTCGACCGGGATCGCCAGCGGCGTCGAGCCGGGGTCGGGACGAAGCCTGAGATCGGTGCGGAAGACGTAACCGTGCTCGGTGCGGTCCTGGAGGATACGGACCAGCCGGCGCGTCAGGCGCGAAAACAGCTCTGTGGCATCGAGCGGATCGACGACGGCTGGCGCATCGGGGTCGAAGAAGACGACGAGGTCGATGTCGGAGGAGAAGTTCAACTCATGCGCGCCGAGCTTGCCCATGCCGAGCAGGATCCAGCCCGAGCGTCGCGCCGGATTTTTGGGATCCGGCAATCTGAGCTTGCCTTGCTCATGCGCGTCGCGGAGCAGGAAATCGACGGCCGCACGCGTGCAGGCCTCGGCAAGCTCGCTCAGTCGCCGTACCGTCAGCGAGGTCTCGGCCTCGCCGGCGAGATCGGCCAAGGCGATCAGGAAATGCGCCTCCGCCTTCAATTGACGCAGCTCCATCATCAGGCTGCTTTCGGAGACGGCCTCTGCGCGTGCTGCCTTGTCAACCGCGGCGCCGATCGATGACAGCCGCGTCCCGACCGTCTCGTCAAAAAGCGCATCGAGTATCCGTGGCCGGCGGCGCGCGGTATCGCGCAGGAACGGCGACAGGTCGAACACGGCTGCGAGGAAATCCTGGACGACCCCTTTGCCTGCCAAGAATTTCGCCAGTCGCGGCAGTTCTTTTTGACGAGCGGCGTCGGCGATCTCCGATAATTCCTGCCTGGCGCGGCCTGCATCCAGCGGAACGAGCTTTAGCGCGGGCTTCAACAGCCAGGCCGTTTCCAGGCGTCGCACTGCCATCCTCGCCACCATCAGCGATCCTCCCGCCCGGGAAAACTCATGACGACCGACAATCCGGGATTGCCGGGCAGAAGCTCAAGCCGTCCATTGTGGAACGTCATGATCGCCTTGGCGAGGCTCAAGCCAAGGCCGGAACCCGGCTGCGAGCGGCTCTTTTCCAGCCGCACGAAACGCTCGGTCACCCTGGCGCGGTCGACATCGTCGGGAATGCCCTGGCCGTTGTCGGAGACGGCGAGCCTGATCTCGCTACCGACACGCTCCAGCGTCACGCGAACCGTAGGCCTGGAGGTCGAGTCGGTCGAATATTTGATCGCGTTGTCGACGATGTTGGACAGCGCCTGGCCGATCAGCTCGCGATTGCCATTGACGGCGAACGAATCTTGCACCGAAGTTTCGAGCGACACGCCCGCCTCCTCCGCCACCGGCTCGTAGAGTTCGACGACGTCGTGCACGGCAGCGGCTAGATCAACCCTGGTGGTGCTTTCGGAGGAATAGCCGGCCTCCAGCCGCGAGATCATCAGGATGGCGTTGAAGGTTTTTATCAGCTGATCGGATTCGGCGATCGTTCCTTCCAGCGCCTGTCGGTAGTCGCTGGTGTTGTGCTTGCCGGAAAGCGTCGCCTCGGCGCGATTGCGCAGCCTGGTCAGCGGCGTCTTCAAGTCGTGGGCGATATTGTCGGAGACCTGCCTCAGGCCCTCATTGAGAGTGGCGATCCTGGCCAGCATGGAATTGAGGTTTTCCGACAGCCGGTCGAACTCGTCGCCGGCGCCGGTGACCGGCAGCCGGCCGGAAAGATCGCCGCCCATAATGCGGCGGCTCGCCTCCGACACGCTGTCGATGCGCTTCAGCGCCGCGCGCCCGACGAAGAACCAGATCAGCAGCCCGCCGACGCCCATCATGCCGAGCGCCAGCATCAAGGCGCGGCGAATGACGGCGCGGAAGCGCTCCGGCTCGCCGAGGTCGCGGCCGACCAGCATGATCATCTGGTTGGGCAGGCGCAGCACCAGGGCAATGGCGTTGTGACCTTTCTCGCCTTCGGCCTGGACTTCGCTCTGGGCGGGCTCGTTCGGGTCGGAGACCGGGTTGCGCTGCCGCTCGAGCTCGCCCTCGCCGAAGCGGCGGTAGGAGAACGGTTCGGTGGTCCAGCCCTCTGCCTCGATCACGCCCGGCTCCAGGCTCTGCACGTTGCCGGTCAGGATCTGGCCGTTGACATCGGCGATCAGATAGAGGTTGGCGCCGGGCTGGCGGGAGCGCTGCTCGACGACGCGGACCAGCACCGGCAGGCCGCCGCGCTGATAGGCGCGGGCAAGGCCGAGTACCTCGTCATTGATCGTCTCCTGCGTCTGGGCGGTCAGCATGCGCGCCGAGAGCGAGGTCATGTACAAGACCAGCAGCACCGCGCACAGCGCAAAAAGTAGAAGATAAAGCGCCGAAAGCCGCGCTGCCGTCGTCTTCATGATGGCCGGCACGGAAAGAGCCATGGGGTTCTAGCCGCTTTTCAGCATATAGCCGGCGCCGCGAACCGTGTGCAGGATTGGCTTGTCGAAGCCCTTCTCGATCTTGCCCCGCAGCCGCGAGATATGAACGTCGATAACGTTGGTCTGCGGATCGAAATGGTAGTCCCAGACGTTCTCGAGCAGCATGGTGCGTGTCACCACCTGGCCGGCGTGGCGCATCAAATATTCGAGCAGGCGGAACTCGCGCGGCTGCAGCGTTATCTCGCGCCCGGCGCGCCGCACCGAATGCGACAGCCGGTCGAGTTCGAGATCGCCGACCCGGTAGACGGTTTCGGCCTCCCTGGCGCTGGCGCGGCGGTTCAGCACCTCGACGCGGGCGAGCAGTTCGGAAAAGGCGTAGGGCTTGGTCAGATAGTCGTCGCCGCCGGCGCGCAGACCAGTGACCCGGTCGTCGACTTCGCCGAGCGCCGACAGGATCAGCACGGGCGTCGTGTTGCCTCTGGACCTGAGCCCGGCAATGACGGACAGGCCGTCGCGGCGCGGCATCAGGCGGTCGACGACCATGACATCATAGTCGCCGGAATCGGCGAGCGCGAAGCCGGTTTCGCCGTCGCCCGCGACATGGGCGGTATGGCCAGCCTCGGCGAACGCCTTCTGCAGGTAGTCGGCTGCCTCGCGATCGTCTTCTATGACGAGAATCTTCATGGAACCGTTATACGCGATTTCGCTGGAAGATTGAGTGGCCGGCATATGCATCGGGGCCTTCTCCATGGCGTATCGCGAACAAAGTGATTCAGGGATACGCGGTAAGTCTTTGTTTTAGCATGCCGTAGCCTAAAGTATCCGTTTTGATCAAGGGGTTTTAGGGGCCCATTTTCTCTGCGCCTTGAGGAGAGCGTTTGCGAGGAT